>JAYTVV010000019.1:0-2107 GCA_043743795.1 Geobacteraceae bacterium | reverse complement strand
CGCTTGGCTATTTTTATCACAATCATTCTCCTACCCCCAGAAAGCCAGATGGTTCAAATTATCCCTACCCGTGTCCAAATTCCAATCTCCGATCTGAGCTAAGTACGTTATATCATTGTTCAGGATCCCGTTAACAACATGTACCCACACGGATCCAACATTGACGACCGCCCTATCAAATATGATGTCGTAATTGTCATGTCCGCCGGGTGTAGCCAGATTGTCAATAAACTGTCGATCAACATTATCGAATGTTGGATAAACAAAACCGCTATCTGCAGCCAAATGTCTTGCAAACGGGATTAAGTGGTTACCGGCCTCAGAAATTGTTTCCACAACTATGTTGAATCCGTTATGCCATTTATCTATATCTGGTGGGTTTACTGCAAATTCTGCAGGATGTACTTCCTGCAAAATACTTTTCCATAGGGTAACTATGTCCCGATCTAGCATTTCATCGGCAGATGGATCCGAACAGCTTGCTATACCTGATTCAAGATGATCTGACAGCCCCGCGTCACCCACATTCAGGCGGGGGAAAATATATGCGTCCTGGTTCATCTCGCAGATGCGGTGGTTAGTTTTGTTTTCCGCATAGGTTCCTACTTTCAACTCCACGATCGGATGGATGGTGACATCGGTGATAACATGGGCGCAGTAGCCGAGCAACCAGGCAAGGCACCTACGCTGAGTTTCCCCCTGAAGAGGACGTAGATGTGTTACCCCTGCGCGGACGATCTCTCCGGTATGAGTATAGTGCATAAGATCGGCCCACTTGGCAGCGTTGGAATCACCAACGGCAAGATATGGGTAATCGGGACTGACTGCACCCAGTTCACAATACTTGAACCATTTGAGCAAAGCTGGTTTTGCTTTATCTGGAAACCCTATTAGTGCGTCCAGCTTGTTTGTTCCCCTGAACTGGTTTACCAATGTAATGTGGGCATATGCACCTGGCATGGTATTCTCCTAATTGTACATTCTCTAGGCACGCTTAACTTTAGGACAAACAGAACCTAGATATATGCTAACGTCAGCATACATAGCGTACACGTTGGGCAAAAAAATTACAGCATCATTTGACTAGACTGATTCTCTGGAAACAGCTCACCAATTCTAATCGAAGCAACAATCTGGTTAACGTCAAATACATTGACCAATTCATCAATAGCACATCCTATACTGGCCATATTTAAAGAGTTGAGACCAAGACTACCACAATGTAACATATATTTTTCAAGAGCCTTTATCACCAGAGTGCGAGGCAACAAGAGAGATCCAATCGCCTTATTGGCCTGGAACTCCCACCACTGTCCAGAATATTTTGCAGAGTCAGGAGTATCTCTACAAAGGACTACAGGTCCAGTCGGTGTATTTTCTCCAAATAATAATCGGTCACTCGCAAAAGCAAAGAGATGAGTATGCAAGAGGCCATGTCCGCCTTCATGCGCCAATGTTGATCTGATTCTTCTGTCGTTTGTTACGGAACTCTCTTCATCAAGGGCTTGTGAAACAATAATTCCTTGAACGCCATTTTTCCCAAATTTTGCCATACCTAAAACCCCTTGACCCAGATATTTATACTCAGGGGTAACACCAAAACGTTTTTCAATGAACCTGTCTATCCGAATTGGCTCAGGATTATCGGGATATAATCCTACTTTTTTAAGGGCGTCGGAGCAGATACGTTCTATTTCATCAAGGGTGTAATAAGGGCGTTCAACAAATGGTCCAGAATTGCTCCGGTAAGTCCGCATTATTTTTTGCCTCTGTCTGGCATCTTCTCAGTAAGCTTTAAGATGTCCTCAGAAGTTACCTTTTTGTCAACCAGAGTCCTAAGGGCGAACCCGAAAGCGGGGTCTGCCTGAGCAAGTCTTTTCAATTCATCGACAGGGGCACGGTTATCGAACTTTTGGAGATCTTCGACTGATATGTCTAGAAGAGAAGCAATCTTTTTCAAGAGGCCGTCTGAGGGGTACCTATTGCCAAGTTCAATATCAGAAACATGTGCGGCAGAAGCCCCATCAAGTTTTTTTGCGAACTCACGCAGTGATATATCTTTCTTTTCACGAAGTTCACGAAGTTTTTCGCCGAGTGTTATGTTCAT
>JAYTVV010000018.1:0-8820 GCA_043743795.1 Geobacteraceae bacterium | reverse complement strand
GTTTGCAGCTGCTTCGCCTCTTTTTCCAAGACTGCCAGCTTTTGATGAGCCAGGGTCAGGGTATGTTTCCAGCCCCCCTTGTCCTCGTTCTCCACGTTGATCGGCAGCTTGATCATTTCCTCGTCTTTAAGGTCGCCACCCGGCACATTCACCAGAACATTGGATTGATGCTTGCCGCCCGTATTAGGTGTGGCGGAGAGTTCCACGATAAAGCGGGGATTGAAACCGCACAAGGTTGCACGGGCTGTATCCGAATATGCCTTGTGCCCCTCGTCGATAATCACCACCGGACGCACCAGCCGCAGCACATTACCCAGACTCTGCTTGATAGAGAGGGAACCGGGAATAACCCCATCCATATAGCCAAGGTCGGCCAGGTCGTTGATGTCCAGATTTGGAACGGCATTCAGCAGGGCGCGGTTTTTGTCGCTGTCGTCTTCAGGGGGAAAAAATGAGGTAAAACGGCCACTGTCGCGAAACATCCGCAAGGTGTCTTTTGATTGGCGTGACGCCGAAGGGAGCATCAGCAGCATAATGCAGATCTGCCCCTCCACATCCAGGCGAGTAAAGGCGTCGCCCTTTTCCAGCAGCTTTACCCGGCCACCCGAAGCACGTTCAAGGGTCTGACGATAGGGATGTTCTCGGTTGGCAAGCTGTTTCCAGGTTTGTTTGTAGATAGCGTCGGAAGGCACCACCCAGAGCACAAAACCGGTCTGACGTTTGAGGTAATCTGTCTGGATGCGCTCAATCGTACAGTTGGCCAGCAGGGTTTTACCGCCACCGGTAGGGACTTTAAGACAAATGCTCGGAATGGAACGATTCAAACCGTCGTGGCGGTTCAGGTAAGGCGCTACGACAATAGTGCCGTCGCTGTCCTTCAGGTATGGCAAAACCCGGTCGGTATTGAGGTGGTCCCAGGTTTTCTGGCAAGGGTCGCCAATGTCCAGATCAAGCCCTTGCTCGGCAATCAGCGCCTTGACCTTCTCCACCTTTTCGGTCTGTTCAGATAGAACCGCAAGATAATGGTCGACCTTGCGCAAGACTCCCTGTTGATATTCTTTCAGTTCCATTATTTCAACGCCTTCGTCGATGTAGTTGCCAAAAGCACTTTTATTTGCGCCCTTGCGGTACTGTTGAGCCGTTGCAACCGATCATCAGCCGGTATTTGCATTTTGATCAGCTCGGCATTGAGGCTTTCCAGGTTGGACAGCACCACCAGCTGTTCCAGGGTGGCGTGATCGCGCATATTCCCTTTCAGCTCCGGATGGGCGGCTTTCCAGTCCGCTGCCGTCCGGCCGAACAGGGCAAGATTGAGCAGGTCGGCTTCATCTGCATAGATAAACTTCTGTTTGGTGGCGCTGAGATCAGGCGGGATCAGGCTCTCTTTGATGGCATCGGTATGGATGCGGTAGTTGATCTTCGCTATCGTCCGGGAAACGCTCCACTCCAGCTTTCTCTGGTCAAATTCTTCCTTTTTCAGCCGCTGGAATTCTTTCAGCAGGTACAGCTTGAACTCAGCGCTTACCCATGAGGCAAATTCAAACGCTATGTCCTGATGGGCAAACGTTCCACCATATCTTCCCGATTTTGTCGTGATTCCTATCGCGTTGGTGGTTTCAATCCATTTGCCTGGGGAGAGAACAAAGGCATTAGCACCGGCTTCGTACTTAAAGCGGTCGAATTCGACCGCTTTAAAATCCGGATTATGCAGCTGTTCCCACAGGCCGATAAACTCAATGGTACTCCGGTTGCGCAACCAATTCTTAATAACATCTATCGGCTCGTCCGGGTTTTTATATCTGGCAATATCAGTCAGCGAGATATAGTCTTCCTGTTCTTTACGGGAAATTACAATCTCTCGTCCTTTTACGCTGATGGTCCGGTTCTTCATCTGCCCTCCTTCAACAATCTTTCAGTTCCATGATCACCCCCCCAAAATCCGGTGAACAGCATAGGGCAACTGACAGAATTCGATGCGCTCCCTGGTCAGATCCTTCTGGCTCATGAACTTGGCCACGGCAAAGACGATGGAACGCTTGCCGGTCTTGTTTCCTTTGGTAATCGCGGCAACCCGTTCGGCGTTCAGCGCCGCCTCGTTAGAGCGCAGCCAGGCGGTGTCGGGTTGATAGAAAAGATGGATGCGGAACAGTTCTGTCTCGCCAACAAAACCATCGGCGGAAGGTGCGGCTATTGACTCCAGAGACCGGCCGGTGGCGGTGTAGAAGACATAACGTGCCAGAGTATCAAAACCGGGAAGCCCCTTGCCGGACAGCAGGTTTTCAATCTCGATTGGTTCACCCAAAGTGCAAAAAGTAAAGCTACCGCCAAGACCAGGCGTTTTTTCCTTAACTTTACGTTCACCGCTAACAGTCAACACGCCATCTTTGATTTCCTTTTTTATGGAGTCATAAGTTGACCCCTTACTTTTTTCGATATGCTCAATTTCACGGAGAATTTTCTGCTGTTTTTTAGCGAAACAAGTCCAGGTTATTTTCTCACTGAACAATTCCTCACTCTGGTTGCCGATAAATTCATAACCATTGATTACTCTTCGTACCCGTTCAGCAGTTAATGTGTCGGCGTACTCCTCGCATTCAATTAGAATGAAGCGTCGATTGCCGCCGTCGTTATAGTTAGACTCCAAGATGGCATGTGCGGTTGTGCCCGAACCAGCAAATGAATCGAGGATTATAGAATCTTCAGTAGCTACAAAATCAATAATGCCTGACAGAAGTTTTAATGGTTTTGGTGTGTTAAATACTTTTTCTCCAAAAATTCTTTTGATCTCTTCCGCCGCTGCGTGCGTATGGCCATACTCTTCATTATGTAGAATAGTGCTTATAGGTTGATCAACAGTCCCTTTGAAGTATTGCTTGACCCATACCTCCCACTTTTCTTCACTATTTTTTTGAATTAAGATTTTTGAGGGTTTTTTTGTTATTTCTTTCAAGTAGGTGCTTTCTTCCCAACGCCAAGTTCCTTCTTTACCATCCGGTTTAATTGGCCAGATTTTTGTTCCGTCTGGGGCATCGATAGGATACCAAGTATTTGGTCTTTCACTTCTTAACGAGTGTGACCCCTCTTTTCTTAAACTACGTAATCGAGCTTTCCTATTAGTTTCAGGTTCGATATAAGTGAATTGTTTTACATTCTGCTCATTTGTAATGGTTCTCAATTCAACCGTCTGTTTACATTTTGCGTAGGCAAGAACAACATCAAAATCTTTACTAAATCCGCTGGCATCCATTCGTGGGCTATAGACTTTTTCCCATGCCATTTCAGCCAAAAAATTATCTGCGCCGAAAATTTCATCAAGAATAATACGAGCATGCTGTATCTCATTTTCGTCAAGTGTCAGCCATAAACTGCCTGTCTCACTCAGCAACTCTTTCAAGAGATTCAATCTCGGCCACATCATGCACAGCCATTTATCATGTCGCTCCAAATCCTCCTTATCCACCGGATTAGCGGACTTTTTCAGCCATTCCTTCATCAACGGCGAACGCACATTGTCGTTGTAGCACCATCCCTCGTTGCCGGTATTGTAGGGCGGGTCGATGAAGATGCAGTCAATCTTGCCGGCATGGGTGGGCAGCAAGGCTTTGAGTGCCTCCAGGTTGTCGCCGTGAATAATCAGGTTGTCGTCCAGCGAAGGCTTCTGTCCCTCTGCCGGGAGCGACTTTTCCGGAACAACTTTCAACTCGCGGAACGGCACACTCAGGTGATGGGAATAGACAAACTGCTTTCCCTTAAAATCCAGTGTTGGCATATCAGATACTCCTTAAAAGTCACAACTCAACAGCCGCCGATACTAAAGGATTTCTCAGCATTTTAGAAGCTAAACAAAAACAAGCGTCGCAACATTTCATTGCGACGCTTGGATTCATCAACACAAGCAACTTTCATTCTGGTGATGCAGTACTCCAAACCTCCCCCAGCATCTCCCGAAACAGCCTATCAAGCACATCTTCATCAACATCCGCCATCTCCATCCCTTCCACAAAAAGCGAACAATGCTCAATCTGTTGCGCCAGAAAGTCATTGATAGCCTCAATCTTCGGCTCCATATCCAGCTCGTCACCGGCCATCTTGCGCACCATGAGACGATCTATCTCCTTCACCAGCGACAGGGAAAGCCCTGCATCCCGGTATAACTCGACAAATTCAGTCGGCAGCATGATGTTGTGCTTCTCGATCCACAGGCAGGCCAGAACAGGCCGCAGGACGTAAACGTATTTCTTGATCCTGACCACATCCCCCTTCAGGTATTCCCGAAAATTCCCCTGCGCCATGTGCAGGTAATGGAGCATGCAGCGCTTGCCGTGTCAATCCAGAGTTCATGTGCCATGAGAGACTCCTTTCGGTCAATGCAACGTGATAAGCCATGATCTGCAAAACCAGACCGCGCAAAAAAACTGTCAATTGCAGCTTATCACAGACATGAGACAGAATAAGTCGCACGGCGTTTTTAAGTAAGTTAGAAGTTATTTTCAGCTGTTTTCAGGCAGAAAATAATTTCGTTAACGCACTTATCCTGTTTATCAGGGTTAGGGAATATTTTATTCTTTTTCAGGTAGGTGCGTAAAAACAGGGGCAATTGAAAGGTGACCAGTATATTTTAGTGTTTTGTATTGCGTGGTAAGTTTGACGGTGAATGTCAGCAGCCCACAACTATTTTGGTTGTAGTATATTTTTTATTACGGCACTTACTACGGCACTAACAAAAAAGGGAGCCACGACAACCGTCGTAACTCCCTGTAATTGCTGGTCGGGATGACAAGAATTGAACTTGCGACCCCCTGCTCCCGAAGCAGGTGCGCTACCAGGCTGCGCTACATCCCGAAGAGTGCTTTTTCTAGCCCTTCTAACTAATTTTGTCAACAGGGAATTCCCTTCTAACACATGCAACATACGGGTAAAAACAGCCGGGAACTCACCGCTTGTAGCGGTCCATTCTTGTGTTTTGCCGGAGTTTCCGGTAGTGTAGCCGCCTATAAGAACTATACGGAACCGACCACAGCGCTACCTGCTGGCGGTACGACCATCAAAACGGAATAAAAAAGGAGAACTGAGTGACCATAAGAAATATTTCGAGGCTTATTGCATTTTCGTCAACAATAGCCCTGCTGGCAAGCGGTTGTGCAACTAATCCGGATGGCAGCTATGAATTTAAGAACACCGCCATTGGTTCACTCGGAGGAGCCGCATTGGGAGCCGGCGTTGGCGCGCTGGTTGGCGGAAAAACGCATCGCGGGCGCAATGCCGCGATTGGCGGTCTTACCGGAGCAGTGGTAGGGGGCGGAATCGGCAATTATATGGATCGACAGGCGGCGGCCTTGAAGAAAAATATTCCTGAAGCTGAAGTTGTTCGGGATGGCGACAAGGTATACGTTGCACTGCCTTCGGGAATTCTGTTTGACACGGGCAGAGACACGCTGAAACCGGCGGCTAAGGATTCACTAAGCAAGGCTGCAGCAACTCTGAAAGCCTCAGATACCAACATTATTGTTCAAGGACACACCGACTCAACCGGCTCTGCTGCGGTAAATCAGCCATTGAGCGAACGGCGTGCCGGCCACGTTCGAGATTTCCTCGCTTCCAATGGCGTACCATCTTCTCGCCTGACAGCAATCGGCTACGGTTCCAGCAACCCTGTAGTCAGTAACGATACCGATGCAAACCGTGCGCTGAACAGACGTGTTCAGCTGGAAATCAGCCCCACGGAAAGACTGAAAGCCCAGGAAAGCGGCAACAACTGAAAACGTCCACGGTTGAACATACAGCTTATTAAGTGCCGTGAAACCACTTGACCCTGAAGCGGGAGTTGAAAGCATGAGTGATGCAATAAAGCAGCAGATAAAAAATCTCCTCAAAGAGCACAACGCAGTGCTTTTGGCTCATAACTACATGCGTGACGATGTGCAGGAGATCGCCGACATAACCGGTGATTCTCTCGCGCTGTCGATCGAAGCATCCAGAACCGATGCCGATGTTATCGTGTTCTGCGGCGTACACTTCATGGCCGAATCGGCCGCAATTCTGTCGCCTGACAAGAAGGTATTACTCCCCCGACCCGATGCCGGCTGCCCGATGGCCGATATGGTCACCGCCGAAGAACTGGAACTGCTCAGGGCCAAACATCCCGGCGTACCGGTTGTGACGTATGTCAACTCATCAGCGGCGGTCAAGGCCCATTCCGATATCTGCTGCACCTCGGCCAATGCACTCAAAGTGGTGCGCTCGCTTACAGAGGATGAGCTGATCTTTGTACCGGACCGCAATCTGGGTCGCTGGATCGCAAAATTTGTTCCGGAGAAAAAATTCATCTTTTGGGAAGGATTCTGCCCGACTCATGAACGGATGACCGTTGCAGCGGTATTGCAGAAAAAGGCCGAGCATCCCGATGCTCTCTTTATCTGTCACCCGGAAAGCACCCCGGAGGTTTCCGCACTGGCCGATCACGTCTGTTCAACCAGCGGCATGTATGATTATTGCCGTACCAGCCCGGCATCTGAATTCATCATCGGCACGGAAGCGGGTATTCTCTATAAGCTGCGCATTGAAAGCCCTGACAAAAAATTCATCTTGGCATCACCGGCACTGTTCTGCCCCAATATGAAGCTTACCTCTCTTGAAGATGTGCTGCTTTCGCTCCAGACCCTGTCACCGGTCGTCAGCGTGCCGGAAGATATCCGTCTCAAAGCCAAAGAAGCACTGGACCGGATGCTGGCGATTCCCCGCGATTGACAAATCCCTACCACTTAAACAGCGAAGGCAGTCAATCGGCTGCCTTCGCTGCATTATATTTCAATCAGTGACATCGTTCGCTAGCGCCTCGGCAGACTTTCGGCTGAAACGGTATTTTCAAGGTATGCTTAAACAATAGCACCCAAGGATTGCTCAAAATGCCCCATGCTCTTGACATCGCCATCGGCACCGTCACCCTGCGCCCGTACGTCTTCGCTTTTTTCGGAGCCTTTCTGCTGGTCTGCGTGCCGCATATCGGGTGGCGGCGGTGCCTGTCCTTTACGGTGGCCGGCTACGTAATCGCCTTCGGCTCGGAATGGCTCTCCATCAACACCGGTTTTCCCTATGGCTGGTACTACTATGTCAATGCCACCAGCGATCGCGAATTATGGGTTGCCGGAGTACCGTTCTTCGATTCGCTTTCCTACGTTTTCCTTTCCTACTGCAGCTATTCAACTGCACTTTTCATTCTTTCACCGCTCAAAGCCTGGCGCTGGAATATCGCTACACTGGAAACCCGGCAGATACGCCGCTCTTTTTCAGCGTTGCTGTTGGGAGCACTTCTTCAGACCGGACTCGATATCGTCATTGATCCGGTTGCACTGCAAGGAAAACGCTGGTTTCTGGGGCAGATCTACGGCTACCGCGAGCCGGGGATTCATTTCGGTGTGCCGCTTTCCAATTATGCCGGCTGGCTGCTGACCAGTGCATGCCTGATTGCTGCGCTTCAACTGATTGACGCCCGGCGGCGTAACCGGACTGCATCAGCCCGCGGAGCGGTTCCCTTTCATTCCCTCTGTGGGCCGTTGCTGTACCTGTCAGTTCTTATTTTCAATATTGCAATGACAATGACCATTGGCGAGCAGTTCATGGCACTCTGCGGGGCATTGGTGTATGTACTTCCGCTGGTGATGACCGTGATACTGGCACTGGGAAGGGTCAATCGCTTTACGAAAGACCAGCTGGGTGATCATCTCCGGGATTATCCCTGGTCACCCGCCGGAAACAATCTAAAGCACGGGAAACAAGCGGGATAATGCCGCAGTCAAACTCTCTGCCGCCCTTCTGCTGTTGAAGGCCAGGCGCACGAGCTGCGGGAGGATACGGGGCTTGCGTAGAGCCGTCAACAGCACTTTGAAAGGTCGAATTCGGCGCATATTCGAGTCACAGAACTCTTCAAGAGAAAATCCGAGTTCATCCGCAATGGTATCGCTAACAGCGCGGATAGCCAGCAGAGGAATGTTGTTTTCTGCAGCAATAATGGCGATGGCTGCACTTTCCATCTCCACTACCGGATAGGGACATCCGGCCGGCAGCATTCCGGCCAGCCGTTTTTTTGACATGATAGCCGGTGTGCTGGCAAACAGTCCTCCGAAAACCCTCATTTCGACTTGACGCGCCACAAAGGTCTGGCCTGTACCGGCAAAAGATACCGGTACTTCCTCAAGACCGTTCCTGGTCACGATAACCATTTGCTTCGCAACCACCACATCACCGGCCTGCAGTTCTGGAGAAACACCACCACAAAACCCGACCGAGATCAGCAGGTCGGGGCGTTGTTCCCTGATTGCCATCTCCGCCGCCCTGGCGGCATTATCGAAGCCCATACCGGACTCCAGCACAACAACATCATGTCCGGAAACATGACCGTACAAAGCGGTAAGTCCGGACGACTGCCTGACTGCGCCCGCCTCAAGGCAGCGTGCAACAGCGCTGAATTCTTCCGGCATGGCGGCGATAACAACAATATTCATGAGATGGTTCTCCTGCCCGACTGTACAATTCCGGAGAGTTATTTCAAAGTATAATATGAAACGCTGGACAAATTGAAATCGATATACTATATATACCCTTCGATTTAGTGGAGAGATGTCCGAGCGGTTGAAGGAGCACGCCTGGAAAGCGTGTGTACGTTAATAGCGTACCGAGGGTTCGAATCCCTCTCTCTCCGCCATTTTTATTTTAGAATTAAATGTTGTTTTGTTCCATGTTTGCAGGCGGATATGATAGCCGGGCCTCGCGCAACGGCACGCCGTGAACTCCGCCAGGTCCGGAAGGAAGCAACGGCAGCGG
>JAYTVV010000017.1:0-2226 GCA_043743795.1 Geobacteraceae bacterium | reverse complement strand
TAACATCTTTAATTTGTTTATATATTTGTAAAGTTTTATTGATATTTATACAATTTGTTAATAAAACCGACAGGCCTCCTATCTACACAACTATTCATTAATCAATCTTTGCCGCTTTGAGCAGTGTTCATCGTAATCTTTATGTTTAGCTTGGCGTAAAAATATAATTACATCAGATTGTTAGCTGCTTTGACTGCATATGTTACTAGGGGGTGAATCAAAGCATGAGCCCATGTCGGAATGCTTTACACTGAAACTATTGCTGGTTTTGATTAGATCTTATATCAATTATTTTAGTAAGTTATGTGTTGGAATGCTTATTGCTTGGTAAGCATTAACGATCTGATTACCAAACTGCGAGGTGCGCCATGAGAATAACAATAGGTACAATGAGTATTTCCCTGACGATCTGTTTGCTTCTTTCCCTGTCATCAATAGCCGGTGCAACGAGCTACTCGTTCAGCTCCAACGACGGGTCGGGAACTGCGAGCGACTTAAATGATCTTGATCACTACAAATTGTATGTCTGGGGGATAGACCCGACAGCGACTCTGAACACAATCAATAACCGGCACGAAAAAATTATCGGCGCGACAATTTCCTTTAAAAACATCTGGAACTGGGCCGCAGAATCGAATGATCTCTTGAAGGTTTATCTTGTCGACAACCCCAAGGTGATCGACAAGACAAATAATGGCGTCGATGTTTGGTCCGCAACGGACAATCAAAATACGACCGGAACACTGAATGAGTTAACGGATTCACGATTTACCGATCCTAAAAACTCTAATTACAGATTCCAGTCCATACTCCCGTTGTGGTCTTGGACGGACGCGGTGGACGGGCAGCATAATAAAATTCCCGGTACAAACACACCCTACGGTCACGATTTGAGCTACAGCTTTGACCAGTCTGAGCTGGCAATGTTGTTGAACTACTTTGCATCCAAAAACGGTCTTGCAACGACAAGTAACAATTACGCGACCTTCGGCCTCGGTTTTGATCCGGACTGTCACTATTACAACGATGGCATTACGTTTACTATCGATACCGCACCGGTTCCAGAACCGGGAACCATGATTCTATTAGGTTTCGGCATGCTCGGCCTTGCTCTCTATGGCAAGCGGCGCATGAATAAGAACGCCTGAATTTATTCCTCATCTGCTGATTGACAAGAAAAGGCGTTGCATCGAGCAACGCCTTTTCTTGTCTGTCGAAATGCAGCACAGATTGATACTCATCACTGTTTTCCGCCCTCTCTCATGGAACCATCTCGGGTGCTTTTTCAGTCGACGTTAAAGGTGTCAGGCAGTGTTTCTTCATCAGATCGTATAGAGTCGGTCTGCTCACCCCCAGCGCCTCGGCTGCTTTGACAACATTGCCGTTGTGACGGTCAATGGCAGCAGCAATCATTTCGCGTTCAACCCTGTCCCTGGCCTCCCGCAGACTGATGACCGGCTGAATTTCAGCAGACAGCTCCGGCAACGGCATTTCACAGCCGAGATCGCCCGGTTCCAAGGATGCTGCGTCACTCATGATGATGGCTCGCTGTACCCGATTGCGTAATTCACGCACGTTGCCCGGCCATTCGTAGCCCTTGAGGAAATTAACCGATGCCAGGCTAAAACGGCGCACTTTTTTACGGTATTCTTCATTGAAGATCCGCAGGAAGTAATTGGCCAGCAGCAGGATGTCGTCACCTCGTTCCCTCAATGGCGGTAGATTTATCGAGATAACACTGATTCGGTAATACAGGTCCTCGCGAAATTTTCCTTCTTTGATCGCACGGGCTATATCCACATTGGTGGCGCAGACCGTTCGGGCATCCACGGGGATATCTACCCGGCCGCCAACTCGCTGAATGACACCTTCCTGTAAAAAACGGAGCAGTTTTACCTGAAGGTTTACCGGAAGCTCCCCGATTTCGTCCAGAAGCAGAGTGCCCTTATGGGCATATTGAAGTTTTCCCTGGACCATGGCATGGGCGCCGGTAAACGATCCTTTTTCATGGCCAAATAATTCTGATTCCAGAAGATTTTCCGGAATGGCACCGCAATTGATTGGGATAAAGGGGCCTTTTTTGCGCATTCCTGCTTCATGAAGCGCCTGAGCCACGAGTTCCTTTCCGGTCCCATTTTCTCCTGTAATAAATATCGGCACATCGGATGGTGCTATTTTTTGGATGGTTGAAAAAATCGACAGCATCTCCGGGCATTGGCCGATCAT
>JAYTVV010000016.1:0-3361 GCA_043743795.1 Geobacteraceae bacterium | reverse complement strand
CGTGTGGATGGCTGTGTGAATGATCATCTGTATGAGTATGGGTATGGCCATGTGACACTTTTATTTGTGCCGGCTTACCTGGCGATTGCCAGCCGAGTGCAGTGCGCATCGCATCCAGATCGGCGATAATCCGGGCAGCCAGAACCTGAGGGTCGTGGTCAACCACCATGACCGAACCGAGCAAAGCCTGGGTGTCTTCGTAGAAAAAGCGTGAAACCTTATCAGAGCCGCTCACCGGCGGTTCAATACAGTGGTACGAGTTGAGCCCCAGTAAACGGAAACCGAGTGCGGCTCCGACACCTTTTTCGTTTGACCATTCCGGACTGGAGAAGGCCAGTGGCAGATTTTTCAGCGGCTCTCCCGTTGCCTCAGCTACAGCACGGAACATCCCCGTAGCACGGGCATTATCCAGGCATTCACCCATATGCCAGACCGGCGGCAGATTATGCGGCCCCAGTGCTTCACGCAGGCCGTTACCGGATTCCTGCAACGCTTCCGGCAGGCAATAGCCGGTTTTCAGAAGGGCGTAGGCGGCACAGCCGTTGGTCAAGACAATGATGTCGTGGGCGATAAGTGCCTGAGCCACCTGAACAACTGCTTCTTCGTAGACGATCTTGGGATTGTTGCAGCCCACAAGGTTGACAATACCGCGCACTCGGCCACTGATGAGGTGATCACGGAGGACAGGGGCACCACCGAAAGTCGCCAGAACGTTTTCTACCGAAAAACCAACTTCTGCATCCACACGAGCCTGGGGAATAAACACCTTGCCTGCGTCGCGCTGGTGGAAGGCATCGATGGCCATCCTGATGATGCGTTCAGCCAGATCATCGGCCTGTGACAGATTGCTATGGTGGTGGTCGAAACCCAGATGGATGGCTCCCGGCAAACGGGCCGAGTCACTGGTGGTTACAACTCGGGTGTGAAAACAGGCGGCCACATCCATGATACCGGGAAAGACATCCTGCACATCGGCTACCCACAGGTCCATGGCCCCGGTAGCAAGCACCAGCTCAGCACCTACCGCACTGGCCAGTGGATGTACATCTCCGAACTTGGCCAAGGCCGAATGACCAGAGCAGCAGATACCATAGAGACGGATCCCTTCAGCTCCTTTTGACTCGGCTTCGGCAATCAGGTCTGCACGTCGTGCTGCTTTTACGATTGCTGTAACGAGTACTGGAGAATGACCATGTACCGCGACATTGACCGACCCGGTCTGGATAACGCCCAGATTGGTGGTAATTCGGCTTCGTTTGGGAAGACCATAGAGACAGTCCATGGCGATTGCCGAACCAGCGACACTGCTCCAGGCAAAAGCTAGACCACAGCGTAAGACCTGGCGCATCAGGTTTTCCCAGTCGCCATCCGTGCCGGTAGTTGTACGGTGCAGCGCCTCAAAGACCTCGTGATAGGCTCCAATGGGTAGAATATCCAGTTCTCTCCAGACAGCGATCCGCTCTTTGGGGGCTAGTGTTTCAAGGGTGCGGTGCGGTCCCGGCAGAGTACGACAGAGATCATCCAGCAGGATCATGGATATTTCGCCGGCCATGTCCTGAACTGACTTTTCTTCATTGAAAATCCCGAAGGACTTTGCGGTTGCTATGACCTTTTCCGGGCCAAGAATCGGAATATCAAGATTCCCTTCAGCCGCCCCCTTGAGCGCCAGCATGACCTCTCGTCCACGTGCACCATGGGCACCTACGCCAGCCGCGACCCAGCGCAATATGTTGCGGGCAACAATAACGTGTGCATCGGCACCGCAGACACCCTTTGGACTCTTTACGGTAATTTTGCACGGCCCCATGTGGCAGTTTTTGCAACAGGTGCCAGACAGGCCAAATCCGCAATGTGGTTTCTGGGAATCAAAACGGTCAAAGGGGGTCTCGATACCGGCTTGTTCCATATGGAGAAGCATTTCACGCACTGCCGGATCAGGGGTTCGGTCGATTACATCACGCTTGTTGGGGAATTTTGATTTTCGGTTCATGCGCTTCCTCTCTCTTGGGATCATGCACGACCTACAGCAGTCAGGTGAAAGCGGGGCAGTTTGAGCCGCCCCGCTTTTAGTAAGTTAGAAGTTGTTTTATGCGTTTTTTGCAGAAAATGACTTCGTTAACGCACTTATCCTGTTTGTCGGGGCCTGGTTATTTTGTAGGTGCGTAGATCTGGTCAAATGTACCGCCATCAGCAAAATGCGTCTTTTGAGCCTTCTGCCAACCGCCAAAGGCCTTGTCGTCAATTTTGTAAAGCTTTACCTTGGTCAGTTTGGTCGGAATTTTGGTATTGATCGGGCGATAGTAGTGCTTGGCGGCAATTTTTTGCCCCTCGTCGGTGTAAAGGTAATTCAAATACGCTTCAGCCACCTTGCGGGTTCCCCGCTTGTCGGCAACCTTGTCAATTACAGTGACCGGCGGCTCGGCCAGGATGCTTTCCGAGGGGGTTACGACATCAAACTTGTCCGGTCCTAATTCGTTGATAGCCAGAAAGGCTTCGTTTTCCCAGGCCAGTAACACATCGCCCAAGCCGCGCTGTACGAAGGTGTTGGTGGAGCCGCGGGCACCGGAATCAAGCACAGGAACGTTCTTGAAAAGTCTGGCAACAAACTCTTTGGCCTTGGCATCGTTTCCGCCCGGCTGATGCAGGGCAAAGGCCCAGGCAGCCAGATAGTTCCAGCGGGCGCCACCGGATGTCTTGGGATTGGGCGTGATCACCGCTACGCCCGGCTTGACCAGGTCATCCCAGTTTTTGATTTTCTTGGGATTGCCCTTGCGCACCAGGAAGACAATCGTGGAGGTGTAAGGTGAACTGTTGTGGGGCAATTCTTTCTGCCAGCCCGGCTTGATTAGGCCTTTGTCGGCAATAGCATCAATATCATAGGCCAGGGCCAGAGTGACCACATCTGCCTCCAATCCGTCGATTACCGCCCGAGCCTGTTTTCCGGAGCCGCCATGGGACTGTTTGATTGTTACATTGTCACCGGTTTTGGCTTTCCAGTGCGAAGCGAAGGCCTTATTGAAGTCGGTATACAGCTCACGGGTTGGGTCGTAGGAAACGTTCAATAAAGTTACATCTGCAGCGAGCGACGCAGTTACGGCTGAAAGGGTTAACGCAAGTGCAACAATGGCAGTTGTTATTCTTCTGATACTCATTTCACTCTCCTCGTATTGTCTATAGTTTAAATAGATTTACAGTTCAAAAAAATAGTCGCCCAAATTACTCTTCAGCCTTCTCAAGTTCGAGTATGTAGTGTCCTTCATCAGACTGTTTCAAACCGATAAGTTTATGACCATCGGCCTTGAGGCTGCGGGGCACATTCTTTACAGGCTCACCATCATCGAGAAGTATTTGAGCTGTTTCA
>JAYTVV010000015.1:0-29181 GCA_043743795.1 Geobacteraceae bacterium | reverse complement strand
CGGTGTCGAGGTTGCTATCTTTTTCAGGCAGCTTGAAGAGAAAAAGTATAAGGTTGGTTTCCGGTCCAAGGGCAAAGTAAATGTAGCTGCTTTTTCGGCTGCGCTTGGCGGGGGCGGTCATCATAATGCAGCTGGATGCACTGTTGAAGGCACGCTGGACGAAGTCAAAGCCGTGGTGTACAGGATAGTGGAAGAGTGTTTTGATTAACGGGTTTGTCGTTGTCGATAAACCGGCCGGTATTACCTCGCATGATGTGGTGAGTCGTGTCCGACGCATTCTTGGTACTCGTAAAGTTGGCCACACCGGGACACTCGACCCATTCGCGACTGGTGTACTGCCGGTAGCGGTCAACGACGGCACCAAAGTCATCCCTTTTCTCGATGAAGGCAGTAAAACTTACGAAGCCTTACTTCGCCTTGGCGTCACCACTGATACGCTCGACCTGACTGGTGAAATCCTCTCAGAATCTGACATATCTTGCATTACGCGTGAGCAGTTCCTCTCCTGCCTTACCAATTTTACCGGCGCTATCAGCCAGGTCCCTCCGATGTACTCCGCTATTAAGCAGAATGGACAACCACTGTATAAGTTGGCTCGCCAGGGCGTGGAAGTTGAACGTAAAGCCCGAGATGTTGAAATATATTCTCTTGAACTGCTTTCTTTTGATCTTCCGTATGCCGCTATTCGTGTAACTTGTTCGCGTGGTACGTATGTACGCAGCTTGGCTGATGACATAGGTCACCAGTTGGGGTGCGGAGCGGCTCTGCAGGAGTTGCGGCGCACTGCCAGCGGACCGTTTTGCATCGAAAATGCCGTTACCTTGGCTGATCTTGAAATTGCAGTAAGCGAGGGGAGGGTGGATGCTCTTTGCCTGTCGCCGATAACGGTGCTTGATCATCTGCCCGAGATTCCTCTGACTTTTGCCGGATTTGACGGACTCCGCTTTGGCAGATCGCCTTCATGGAGTGCCACTCTTCTTAAAAATCCTCTTGTTTGTACCGATGAAACGCTGGTTCGTCTGACGTCAG
Source organism: Geobacteraceae bacterium (assembly GCA_043743795.1). Lineage (GTDB taxonomy): Bacteria > Desulfobacterota > Desulfuromonadia > Geobacterales > Pseudopelobacteraceae > JACRCG01. The sequence continues at coordinate 28,152 of JAYTVV010000015.1, read as the reverse complement.
ACGGTAGTCTTGCTGCTGTTGCCATGCTTGTTCCCGATTGCCGCCCTGACGCCGCTATTGTGCTGAAACGTGTTCTGATATGATATTAGACTTTACATGTTAGTAACAATATGATATCCAACACACTCAAGTTTCATACGTTTCGGGGCTCCCCCCCTGATTTCGTAATCCCAACAATTAGTTTTACGGAGGAGTCAACAGTGCTGGAAACCGAAAAAAAACAGGAAATAATCAACGATTTCAAGAAACATGAGAGTGATACCGGTTCACCGGAAGTTCAGATTGCAATTCTGACTGCGCGTATCACATATCTGACTGAACACTTCAAAACACACAAGAAAGATCACCACAGCCGTCGCGGTCTTCTTAAGCTAGTTGGTCAAAGAAGACGCCTTCTGGATTATCTGAAGGGCAAAGAAGTGAGCAGATACAAAACAGTTATTGAAAGACTCGGCATTCGTAGATAGTAAACGGCGGTATATCTGTCAATGCAGGTATACCGCCGCTCTGTTTACTGGATGCTCATTTTAGAAAAGGGCTTTATGGCCCTTTTTATATTTGTTGGGGGCGTGGTTAGAGTTTCTTCGGCTTAATGGCTGCAGGGATTGTAGCGACGACCCCAACGCAACCGAAGAGGAGAATTATTATGGAACAAAATGTTCAGGTTGAGTTCGGGGGCAGAACGATTACGCTGTCTACCGGCAAAATGGCAAAACAGGCCAGTGGTGCAGTTGTAGTCAGTTGTGGCGATACGGTTGTTCTTGTTACTGTTGTTGCATCTAAAGAGGCAAAAGAAGGGCAGGATTTCTTCCCGCTCACCGTTAATTACACTGAAAAAGCGTACGCAGGCGGCAAAATTCCAGGCGGTTTTTTCAAGCGCGAAGCGCGTCCTTCCGATCCGGAAACACTTACCTGTCGTCTTATCGATCGCCCAATTCGCCCGCTTTTCCCGGAAACGTTTTTGAATGATACCCAAATTATGGCAACCGTCGTATCAGCTGATCAGAATAATGATCCGGGAATCTTGTCGATGCTGGGCGCGTCAGCTGCATTGATGATATCAGACATTCCTTTTCAGGGTCCGATTGCCGGTGCCAAAGTGGCACGTGTTGATGGAACATTTATTTGCAACCCGTCAGCTGAAGAGCTGGAAAAAAGCGACCTTGAGATCGTTGTTGCTGCAAGCCGCGATGCAGTGATAATGGTGGAGGGCGAAGCTAAATTCGTATCCGAAGCTGATCTGCTGGAGGCGGTCTTTTTTGCCAAAGAAGCAATGCTGCCGCTTATTGAAGCCCAGGAAAAACTGCAAAAGCTTGCGGGAGTGGCGAAACGGGCTGTTAAGCCGGTTGTCGTCGATGAAGTTCTTCAGGCTCGCGTAAAAGAACTTGCTTATAATCGCATCGGTGAAGCGGTCAAGCTCAAGGCTAAAAACGAGCGCCATGACCAGATTGATCTGATCAAGACTGAAACGATTGAAGCACTCAAGGATGAGTTTGAGGGTTCGACAAAACAGATTAAGGCGTTCCTTGGTGATTTTGAGTATGAGCGCGTCCGTGCCGACATCCTCGATACCGGTATCCGTATCGATGGCCGCACCACCAGTACTATTCGCCCTATCAGCACTGAAACCGGTTTTCTCCCGCGCGTTCATGGTTCAGCGCTTTTTACCCGTGGCGAAACTCAGGCACTGGTTGCTGCAACACTTGGTACTTCAAGCGATGAACAGCGTATTGACTCCCTGTATGGAGCTTCGCGCAAACGCTTTCTGCTGCACTATAACTTCCCGCCATTTTCAGTTGGTGAAACCAGCTTCCGCCTGGGACCGGGTCGTCGCGAAATTGGTCATGGCATGTTGGCTGAACGCGCTCTTGCTGCTGTTCTGCCTGCGCATGATGATTTTCCGTACACTATCCGTATCGTTTCCGAGACTCTTGAAAGTAACGGTTCCTCTTCCATGGCTGCCGTCTGTGGTGGTTGTATGTCAATGATGGATGCCGGCATCCCGGTTACTGCGCCGGTTGCAGGTATTGCCATGGGTCTGATCAAAGAGGGGGACAAATTTGCTATTTTGTCTGATATCCTTGGCGATGAAGATCATCTGGGCGATATGGACTTCAAGGTAGCCGGAACTGCTGACGGCGTTACCGCTCTGCAGATGGATATCAAAATTGGCGGAGTAACCAAAGAAATTATGGAGCAGGCTCTCAAGCAGGCTCGTGAAGGTCGTCTCCATATTCTTGGCAAAATGGCTGAAACTCTTGCCGCACCACGGGCCGAAATGTCTCCATTTGCACCGCGTATTACTACAATCTACGTCAAGACGGATCGCATTCGCGACGTCATTGGAACTGGTGGTAAAAATATCCGTAATATTACTGAAACGACAGGTGTTACGGTGGATATTGATGATACCGGCCGCATTAACATAGCCAGTACCAACAAGGAAGCCTGTGATCTGGCGATTCAGATGATTCGCGGACTGACGGATGAAGCTGAAGAAGGCAAATTGTACATGGGTACCGTCCGCAAAATCATGGATTTCGGTGCATTTGTTGAAATTATGCCTGGAACAGACGGTCTGGTTCATATTTCCGAACTTGACACCGCTCGTGTCAAACTGGTCACTGATGTCATGAACGAAGGCGACAAAGTGCTGGTTAAATGTATCGGCGTTGATAAAAATGGTAAAATCAAGCTCTCTCGCAAGGAAGCGCTTGGATTTAATCTTGACGGTTCCAAGGTTGACGCTGCGTAAATTATGTACGGTTTGAAATAACATTAAACAGTGGCGAAGTCGATAATGGCTTCGCCCTTTCTTTTTCCGTTTATGTGGCTGAGCAGGGTTACGATTGTATGGAGATATATGTGTTTGGTTATCAGTTGTGCCGACAATCAATGATTGTACTGTTGGCAACGGAGCTATAAAGTGATATGAGGCTTTGTAGTTGATGTCGTATGTGATAAAAGAAAGATCGCACGAGTAAAATTGGAGAATCCAGTGAACGCGATTGAAATAACAGGACTTTGCAAACAGTTTGCCGGGAAGCGAATGGCTAAAGTTGAGGCTCTGAAGGGGCTCAATCTCACTATTGCACCGGGTGAAGTTTTTGGTTTTCTGGGGCCGAATGGTGCGGGAAAAAGTACCACCATCAAGCTGGTGATGGGGTTGTTACGTCCGACAGCCGGAACGGCTCAAATTATGGGAATTGATTCCAACCAGGCTGAATCCCGTCGTCACGTCGGCTATCTACCGGAAAATCCGGCCTTTTACGATTATTTGAGTGCGGAAGAGTATATTGCCTTTGTTGGCTCACAGTTCAGGATGGATGCGACTCTGTTAGGGCAGCGTTCTGAAGAAGTGTTGAAGCGAATGGACCTCTGGGAGGCTCGAAAGCGTCCCATGCGTGGCTACAGTAAGGGAATGGTTCAACGGGTGGGGTTAGCGCAGGCTCTTGTCCATGATCCGGATGTATATATCCTGGATGAACCGATGAGCGGCCTGGATCCAATCGGGCGGGCGCTGGTTAAAGATATTATTTTAGATTTAAAGCAGCGTGGCAAATCCATTTTTTTTAGTACACATATTACCGATGATGTGGAAAAAGTTTGCGATCGGGTTGGGGTAATTGTTAAGGGGACACTGGTCGCCCTCGATCGAGTTGAGAATATTTTACGAAACGGAGTCGAGGGGTATGTTGTTCATTTACAGAGGACGGAAACAGAGTCACCCTCTTTTGCAGGAATTGAGGCACTTCGCCGTGCTGGTCCTGTCTCGGAATTTTATGTGCCCTGTGGCGCGTTTAATGCTTTCATGGGCGAGGTGAACACGTCCGGTACTGAAGTTGTTCTTGTGGAAACAAAACGTAAAGATTTACAGGATTTTTTTCTTTCTCTGGTACGAGCAGGTCAGGAAAACTGATTAGTGATATTTCTGAATGTACTAAAACTCTTGAGAACCAGCCAGTGGCTCAAGAACCTTATGTTGTTTTTTCCTTCTTTTTTGGGAGGAACTATCTTTTCTCTTTCTCCCACGACTCAAACGCTGCTTCCGTTTTTCGCATTTTGTTTCATCTCAAGCACCTCATATATTGCCAATGATATTTTTGACAGGGAACATGATCGGCATCATCCGGATAAGCATGCCAGACCCATCGCATCCGGACGGATAACTGTTATTACGGCGTTACTGTGCGCGACTGTTTTGTTCGGCTGCAGTGTCGTGTTTGCCTGGAATATCTCCGATACCTTTCTCTTACTCATGTTGGCATATTTTGTAGTGTCACTTGCCTACAGCATGAAGCTGAAAGAGATGATCCTGATAGATTTGTTCTGCATATCCACAGGGTTTCTTCTCCGGTTGCAGGCAGGTGGAGTTGCATTTAACGTGGCCATTTCTGAATGGCTGTTCTTGAGCGTGTTTCTGCTGTCAGTCTTTTTGAGCACAGGCAAAAGATTGGCTGAGAAACAGCGCCTGGGAAATAGAGCGCACCATCACCGCAAAACGCTTGAGTCTTATCCAATCGGATTCCTTGAAGGTACCATGTACATGACCGGTGGCTCGGTACTGGTTACCTACACTATGTACGTGATTTCCCATCATTCACTGTTATTGCTGTATTCAGTGCCATTATGCTGTTTTGGGTTGTTGCGTTATATACTCCGGGTTCAATCCGGTAAAGGTGGCGATCCGACGGAGTCGTTGATTCGGGATGTTCCGTTGTTGATCGTCGGGATGATGTGGGCGAGTATGGTGGGGTGGGGAATCTATGGGCAATAACTCGGTATTATTTCTGCGTGCGTAAACAGGTCTTGAATACACTCTACCGTCTGTTTCCATTTGACCTGCGTGGTGATTGCATGGTTCCTGATGCTTCAGGTGGGATCAAACTTTCCTGTGTAATAAATTTCTATGGTCGGATTAATTTACTGGAAGGCATTTTGTATTCGCTGAAGAGCCAGAACTTTTCACATGACCGTTTCGAAATTGTTCTGATTGAGGATCAGGGTGGGACAGAATCGGGACGATTGACAGCAGAGCGATTCTCTCAAACTCTTCCGATTCGTTATGTGCCGCTTGATAGCAACTATGGCTGTATGGGGTATTCGCGCAACTTTGGTCTTGCTCACTCCCGTGGTGAAATTATTTTATTTCTGGATGACGACACCATCCTGCTTCAAGATAATTTTCTAGCCATTCTGGTTGCCGCTTTTGAGTCAAATTGCGGTGTAGATGCTCTCGTTCCATACGGTACGGCTGCGTTTGCTCTCAGTAATGATCGATATGATTTTCACGATCCATATTTCATGACCAGCCGTTGCACTGCATATCGCCGCTCAGTGCTGGCTGAACTTGGTGGTTTTGTCAGTAATTTTATAGGGCAGGAAGATGTGGAATTTGTTGTCAGGTTTAACATCGCAGGTAAAAAAAGCCAAAATATTCCTGATCTCTGCTATTTTCATCCTCCGTTACTGGTGCCGAATTTCCGTAAACCAATGGCGGTGGGACATTCTTTTTCAATGTTAAAATCACGGTATTCCGTGCTGTTGTGGCTGTTGGTTATTTTTAATTGTGCTCGCCATGCACCGTTGTATCTGATTCCTGTACGGCGATTCCGGGAGATGGGCCGATTCGGTATCGGATTTATGGTTGGAGTTATTATGTCAATGTTTAAAAAAGGCAGATTTCACTATTCCTGAAGAAAGCTCTTTATGAAATACGTACAACAGTTTTTAAAATTCATTGCAGAACTTATTGAACGCCGCGACCTCGTATTTGAACTTACTCGGCGTGATTTTAAAACCAAATATTTAGGATCATACCTTGGTATCCTCTGGGCCTTTGTTCACCCAACTATCTACATTGTCATCCTTTGGTTTGTATTTCAGATAGGATTCAAATCAAAACCGGTGGAAAACCTCCCTTTTATTCTCTGGATGGTGACCGGAATAATTCCTTGGTTTTTCTTCAGTGAATGTCTGGGGAACGCCACAAATGCTGTCATTGAAAACAGTTTTCTGGTAAAAAAAGTTGTCTTTAGTATTGGCTTGCTGCCTATTGTAAAAATTATGTCAAGTCTTGTAATTCATCTGTTTTTTGTCGCAGTTATTTTTTTAATGTTCCTACTCTATGGTTATTCACCAAATATTTATAATCTTCAAGTGTTTTACTATCTTTTTGCGACTCTCATATTGCTGTTGGGGTTGTCGTGGCTCTCGTCTTCCCTTATAGTGTTTTTGCGTGATGTGGGGCAGATTGTCAGCATGCTTCTTCAATTTCTGTTCTGGATGACTCCCATATTCTGGTCAGTAAATATTCTTCCCGCAAAATTACAGCTCTTGATAAAACTCAATCCCGTTTACTATCTTATAGAGGGGTACAGAAACGCCTTTATTTATAAAGCCTGGTTTTGGGAAAGTGACTACCTGTGGTCAATCTATTTTTGGGCTGTGACTCTGGTAATATTTGTTGTAGGTGCGGTTGTTTTTCGCAATTTGAGGCCGCACTTCGCTGACGTACTATAGGGATGTTCGGTCAAGGACGTTTTGGCAGTTGAAGTTCACTTAAGAAATTTGTAATTTTAACGGGTTTGCAAAGGTTCACATGTCTGACGAGATTGCCATAAAAGTCGAAAATCTTACTAAGTCATATAAACTCTATAGCTCCCCGCTCGATCGCCTCAAGGAACTAGTTCACCCGTTTAGAAAAAAATATCACCATGATTTTAATGCGTTAAACAATATTTCCTTCGAGATAAAAAGGGGGGAAACAGTTGGCATTATTGGTAAGAACGGTTCTGGTAAATCTACACTTTTGAAACTTATTACCGGAGTACTTACTCCTACCAGCGGCAGGGTAACAGTCAACGGAAAGGTTTCGGCGCTGCTTGAGCTGGGGGCAGGTTTCAATCCGGAACTGACTGGTGTGGAGAATGTCTACTTCAGCGGAATGATAGCCGGATTTACTCGGGAGGAAATGGACAGGAAGCTTGATGACATTTTATCTTTTGCTGATAGTGGTGAGTATGTATATCAACCGGTGAAGAGTTATTCAAGCGGGATGCTGGTGAGGCTGGCGTTTGCTGTTGTTGCGCATGTGGATGCTGATATTTTGATTGTAGATGAGGCATTGTCAGTCGGTGATGCATTTTTTGTTCAAAAATGCATGCGCTTTCTACGGAAGTTTATGGAAAAAGGCACCGTGCTTTTTGTTAGTCATGACATTGGTGCAGTCCTGAGCCTGTGCCAAACTGCGGTGTGGATTGATTTTGGCAAAATTCGTGCGAATGGAATAGCAAAGAAGGTTGCAGATTCTTACATGCGTGATGTTATAGAGCGAGGTCAAATAAACAGCATATCTCCAAATCGAGAACCATTGCTTGATAACATATCTGCCATTAAAAAAGAACATGATCCAGATGTAAATAAGGTCATAGTTGAAGGTGAGGGACGAGTTCGAACTGATTTTTCCCACATGAAAGTAATCTCGGTATTTAATCCTGATGTTGAATCGTTCGGCATAGGAGATGCTGAAATACTATCTGTAAGTTTGAAGGATGTGCATGACAAGACGATACATTCTGTGAATGGCGGAGATAATATACGTTTTCATATAGTAGTTAAAGCGCATAGGGATATCGACTCGGTTATCGTTGGGTGCTTCATACGTGATCGTCTTGGTCAGACTATCGCTGGCGATACAACGGAACCATGGTTAGGCTGCGAAATAATTTCAATACCGTCAGGAGTTGAGATGGATTTTGTATTTGAGATGATGATGCCGCACTTCCCAACTGGAACTTATACTGTGAGTGCTGCAATCGCAGAAGGAACCGTAATGGAAGGCCATGTACAGCATCATTTTTTCAATGAGGCATTAGCGTTTGAATGCCATTCCAGTAGTATTCGTTTTGGGTTAGCTGGCATCATTCCTGAGAGGGTTTACTGGTATCGAACTATTGCCCTGAAGGAATAATGATGAAACAACAATTCAGCTTCTATATTGATATCATAAGTACGTGCAACTTGCGCTGTCCATCGTGCCCAGTTGGTAATACTCCAGAGGTAAAAAATCCACAGGGTATTATGTCCCCGGAAATGTTGGAGAGAATTCTTCAAAAGGCTGTACAGGAGTGCCTTGTTACGAATGTGGGTCTTTATAATTGGGCTGAACCGCTGTTGCATCCCCAATTGCCAGAGATGATTCGGGTAGTTAATAAATTCGGACTAAACTGCGATATCAGTACAAATTTAAATAATATAGATAACTTAGAAGATATTTTGATGGAAAAACCGGCTTCTGTCCGCATATCACTTTCTGGTTTCACTCAGAAAAATTATGGAGCAACGCATAGGCGGGGTGACATTGAACGGGTAAAAAGGAATATGATCCGCTTGGCTGAAATAAAGGCAGCAACAATGGTAGAAACTAGGGTTACGGTGGCTTTCCATAGATATTTGTCCAATCTGGACGATGAGTTGCCAATGAAAATATTCTCTGAACAATTGGGCTTTGAATTTTATCCCATGTGGGCCGTTTGGTTGCCACTTGAAAAAGTCTTGACTACGCTGGGTGAGGAGGGTTTTGGTACAATTGGTTGCGATGATAAACTGGTAATTAATAATCTTGCTCTGCCGCTGATTGGAGCATTAGAAGCAGCTCAATTCAATAAAAATCTGCATTGTTATCTGCAAGAAAGCGTGGTTGTTTTAGATGTACTCGGTCGCGTCCAGTTGTGCTGTGGCGTTTATGACAGCAATCGTTTTTCCGTATCCAGCTACCTTGATACTCCAATCAGTGAAATACAAGCAATTCGTTCTGTTCATTCTGTATGTAATAAATGCAAAAAGTATGGAGTCAATGACTATTATCTGTTTAACGTAAATGACATGGATATGCTTGCTCGAAAAAATATTGCAAAGTTTATTAGATCAAAAATATTAAAATATCCAGTTTCATGGTCAAGAAACATTCTAAGTAAAATGCTTTCCTGACCTTTAATTCGTTTATTAGAACAAACCGTAAATACATTATAAATTTTTTACTATTGTAACTATTGGGAGCATCATGAGATTTCTTCGCTTTTTACTGACTTGGGCTGTAAACGATTTGCTAAGGATATTTTTTTCTAAAGAAAAAATTGAATTACTGAAACATTTTATTTCTAAAGATAAAATCGAAGAACTGCAGCGATCACTTAAATCTGTCAGGGATAGTGAATTACAACTGATGCAGAGATGCTTGGCGGGTACGATCTATAATGACCCACCTCTCAATGTATTGGGGCAGGATAATTTTGACGCGACACTCCGTGAGTATGGATGGGATTGGCCATCAAAAGCTCACACCATGATTGGGTTGAAAAGATTGGCCAATATTCAAATGTTGATGGAGAGGGTTATTGTCGATAATGTTCCTGGAGATTTTATTGAAACAGGTGTATGGAGAGGCGGGGCATGCATATTGATGCGTGCAGTGTTGGATGCTTATGGGATAACAGACCGGAAGGTTTGGCTAGCCGACTCTTTTGAAGGACTGCCGCGGCCTGATGAGGATAAATATCCTGCCGATTCCGGGGACAAATTCCATACCTTCTTGGAGCTGCAGGTATCGTTAGAAGAAGTAAAGCAAAATTTTGAAAAGTACGGTTTGCTGGATGATCAAGTACAATTTATAAAAGGTTGGTTTAAGGATACTCTTCCAAATGCACCAATTGAAAAATTAGCATTATTAAGGTTGGACGGCGATATGTATGAGTCAACTATAGATGCATTAAACGCACTTTATGACAAAATCTCAGTTGGTGGCTATGTGATTGTGGATGATTATCATGTTGTTCCAGCGTGTAAAAGTGCAATTCACGACTTTTTGTCGAAGAGAAATCTGAACCCTGCGATCGAAGAGATTGACGGTGTTGGCGTTTATTGGAAAGTGGTATAGCGACTGATCTAAAAGTAAAGGGTAAGCATACTATGAATGACAAAAAACATAATTACGATTATGAAATTGATATAACATCCGATACTACTCCAGCGAACGTAATACGTATGGTTGGCCAAAATAAGCGCGTCCTGGAGATTGGTTGCGGACCAGGTTCAATCACTAAGATACTTTATAAACAGAATAATTGTAACATTACCGGGATTGAATTGGATTCTGAGGCAATCAAGTTAGTAGCACCTTATTGCGAACGAGTTGTACAGGCCAATCTTAATTTCGGTGAATGGACGAGTTTGGTAGATGGCGCTGAAAAATTTGATGTTGTTGTTGCAGCGGACGTGCTTGAGCATCTTTATGATCCGTGGAAAACTTTGCAAGAAATGGCACAGTTTATTAATACAAATGGTTATATTGTGATTTCACTGCCTCATGTTGGACATGCTGCAGTAATGTCATGTCTAATGAATGGAGATTTTGAATATAAAGATTGGGGGTTGCTTGACCGTACGCATATTCGCTTCTTTGGGCTGAAAAATATTGAAAAGTTATTTATTCAGGCTAATCTCAAGATTATTGAAGCAAAGTATGTCATCAGGCATCCTGAAGAAACTGAGTTCGCCGATAGTTGGTCAAAGCTTTTGTCGCCTTTGCAAGATGCGCTTATGAGCAGCTTGTATGCTGAGGTGTATCAAGTGGTTGTTAAAGCCGTACCTGTTGATTTTACTGGTAATGCGGTGCCTTTGGTCCCGCCTCAGCGGCGATTAATTGCCTCGGTTGCAGCATCATGGAAAAGACGTCTAGGTCGCCATTTAAGCCTACAAACCAAACAACTTATTCTCGATGGTCTTTCACTTCTGAGAATAAAGCCATGACAGTAGGTTCCTTAAATCAGAAAATGAATATTCAAAATGAAACATCCATGTCAGGTGATTGTGCTGTACCCAAGTTGATTGCTTTTTATTTAACTCAGTTTCATCCCACTCCTGAAAATGATCTTTGGTGGGGCAAGGGATTTACAGAATGGACTAACGTCACTAAAGCAGAGCCTTTGTTTGAAGGTCATCTCCAGCCGCACTTACCAGGTGATTTTGGTTTCTATGATCTGAGAGTTCGTGAAACAAGGCGAGAGCAGATTGAAATGGCTAAGCAGTATGGTGTTGCGGGGTTCTGCTACCATTATTACTGGTTTTCTGGTAAAAGAATACTGAATTTACCCTTGGATGATATGCTTGCTGATCCAGAAAGTGATATGCCATTTTGTTTGTGTTGGGCCAATGAAAACTGGACACGACGATGGGATGCAGCAGATCATGAGATACTGATTGCTCAAAATTATTTGCCAGACGACGATCTTGATTTCATCAAGTCGCTGGAGCCTTTTTTTAGGGATAAACGCTATATCCGCTTAAATGGCAAGCCGTTTCTCATCGTCTATCGTCCGCAGCATCTTCCTGATACACATAAAACGGTGGAAATATGGCGCAATTACTGTCGCTTGATAGGGGTGGGAGAGATTCACCTATGTGCTGCGTTGACTCATGGTAACGAAGATTATGCACAGTTCGGCTTTGATAGTGGCGTTGAATTTCCTCCACATAATTTAAAGTCTGACAGAGTTAATGGCTTTGTGGCCTTTCACAATAATTTCCTTGGGCATGTCTTTCAATATGCAAATATTGCTCAATCATATCTCGACAAGATTTACTGTTCTTCAAATGTGTTCAAAACAATTTTTCCTTCATGGGATAATACCGCACGCAGAAAAGAAAATGCTCTCATTGTACTCAATGGGGTGCCGGAAAATTATGAATATTGGCTTTCGTCAACTATAGACAAAGTTAAGCAATCTGGTTGTTGTGATGAGTTTATATTTATTAATGCTTGGAATGAATGGGCGGAGGGCTGCCATCTTGAACCTGACCGCTGGTTTGGGCATAGGTTTCTTCAAGCGACGCTGGATGCAAAAAATGGGTTGCGTAGATATTCTACGTTCTCTGAAGTTGGTTTGCCTAGAATAGATGGTGCTAATTCAAGGACTATATGGAAGGATTTTAGTGGCATTTTTGTCTATCACGGGTGGTTGATGCTTTGCAAAATAAAGTCAGCAATAGAGCGGAGACCACGCATTCTAAAAATGCTTCTACCATTAGTTAAAGCGGTACGCACTCTCAGAGCAGAAAAAGAAACGTAGTTGAGTTAAATCAAATAATCATTTAGTGGGCCCTTTGGCATTACAGTCTTTCATTGAGTGAAGTATAATGGCCGATCACCAGCTGATGGATGGCGCTGATGACGCTCTGATTCTCCTGTCGACATGGACTATTTTTTGAACACAACGATTTCAATTATAATCCTGACCCAAAACTCAATGGGAGTTGTTAGCCGATTGCTCGACCGTTTACTGCCACAGCTTTCCCCTCTAGTCCACGAACTTCTCTTTCTTGACAGCAACTCAACTGACGGAACAATTGATTACATAACTGGCTTACCTTTTCCGAATATCAGAATGCTGCCTGTGGAAACAGGAACTTTTTCCCATAGTCGTACCCGAATGTGGGGCAGCGACAATTGCTTGAGTGACCTTGTAGTTTTCTTTTCTGATGACATAATTCCCTGCAACAATAATTTTCTTGCTGAACTTGTATTACCAGTTGCAGAGGGTGTCGCCTCTGCTTCGTATGGTGTTTCGTTGATTGACCCAGAAAACGGAGACCCGTTACGAGCTCATCGCTACAATAATTGGTATTTGCGGCAACCTGAAATTATTGAGCCTTTGACTGAAGCGGAGTGGAGCGATTTAGCACCTGCAGAAAAAAGGAAGCGATGTAATTTTGATGATTGTGCTGCCTGTTATAATCGAAAAGTATTACAGGAGTTGCGTTTTCCAGATCTTCCGTATGGTGAGGACATAGGGGTTGCCAAACGGTTTATTACTGGTGGCCATACAGTTGCGCTGGCTAAAGAAGCGAAATTTTACCATTGGCATAATGTTAGTTTCGACTATTTTCTTAGGCGAATGTGTATAGAGCAGATTGTCGTCAATGATTTGTTTGGTCTATTATATGTCAAGAGCAAGGTTGGGTTGTTGATAACAATAGCGTTACAGGTTGCATTATATAGTGTACTGGCCTTTACTCTACCAATGATTACATTTAAAATTAGATTTCATTGGCTGATATATAGTCTGCGTTATATTTGTGCCGACAATCTTGGCAAGTATATTGGTGGGCTCCAAAGCGAGTCTATCTATGGTTGGAATATTATTGACGTATATTTGCTGCGTATGAAGCAGAGCATTTACGGTGATGTTCTGTTTAACAGTATTAAAAGAAACTGATATACATCTGACTGCTTTGTAAATAACGTTTCATTTGCTAATACACAGTTCCGGCGTGTTGGGGATTAGAGTATGTGGGTTTTAATCGCACGTAAGGTGTTTTATATGCTTCCGAATTCATTGAAACTGGTAGTTGTTAAACTTATTAACGACGTACTGCTATTTCTATGCACAAAGCGATAACTATACTTTATACAACCTGTTATCTCGATGTGAGTGGTGTCACCAGGATTAACTTCGATATTCTTTCGCGTTTAAGCTCTGCGGCAGATATACACATCTGTACAACCGGTAACGATGGGAAAATTTCCTGTCTATGGGATGACCGATTTGTCTCCGCTTTCAGGCAGCCTTTCAAATTATGGTCATTGCCATCAAGAACCCGATATGGTGCTTTTGTAAAATATTTGCAGAGCAATAACATAGATATTATATTTGTAACCCATTCATTGTGGCTGTATGAACATGTTGCTCGGCTTAAGAGAGATCTTCCATCAATCAGGGTTGTTGATTCGTTACATGTTCTGGAGCCGTATTGCTTTAGAGGTGGGTACCCTGATATAAGTGCCAATAGGTTTGTGCATCCATTCATTGACGCCAGTATCTTGATTTCTCGGAATATTGAAAGCTATCTCCTGAAAAATTATCATGTTAGTCGTAATAAACTCCACGTTATCCATAATGGCATTGATACAGTTTTATTCAATTCTTGTTCTATTATTTCCAATACACTAAAAACCAGCATTTTGCCAACAGTTACAGCTAAAACGTTAGGATTTATAGGGCGTTTTACGGAACAAAAACGGCCACTTTTTTTTGTTCGCATTGCTTGTGATTTGATAGCAAGGAATCCGGATTTAGGTTTTTATATGGTTGGGTGTGGACCTCTTTCTGATGAAGTGTCCAAAGAAATAAAGCGTCACGGATTGGAAGAAAAAATCATGCTATTGTCATCACAGAGCAATGTTGCGTTGTTGTTACACGAAACGGATGTTCTGCTACTTCCTTCATCATATGAAGGAGCCCCACTGACAATTCTTGAAGCATTAGCTGCTGGCACACCGGTTGTAGCCTCTGATGTTGGTGCAATACGTGAATATGTTGGTGATTTGTGTCGTCTTATACCGCTTGGTGGTGCTGATGTGAGGGAACGGCAACAATATGTTATGGCAGTAAATGAATGCCTTGCTGAAGGAAGGAATTCTGGGGTGTTAAAGCCAGAACATGATATAACTGCTGTTGCAGCAAGTTATAAATCAGTCTTTTATAAAGTAGCGGGCCTTGAAAGACCGTAGCACTATGTCTAATTCGAAGGTACTTAGCGAGTGAGAATTCTCATCCTCGGTGCAGGTCCCTGCGGACTTGGCGCTGCCTACCACCTCAATAAATGTGGTCATACTGACTGGCAGGTATTTGAACGCAATGATTTCGTTGGCGGTCTTTCCGCTTCATTCCGTGATGACTTCGGTTTCACCTGGGATGTGGGAGGACATGTCCTGTTCTCACACTATGACTATTTCGACAGGGCTGTGGCAGAAGTGCTTGGAGATGCGTATTATGAGCATCAGCGCGAGAGTTGGGTGCGGATTTTACAAAGGTGGGTACCGTATCCCTTTCAGAACAATGTACGGTATCTGCCTGACGCAGCACTTCGCGAGTGCCTTGATGGATTGCAGCAACTCTCTGGAAATCCGCAGCAGACAAGCCACTTTCGTGAATGGATGGATACGGTCTTCGGCAGAGGTATTGTTAAGCATTTCATGGAGCCGTACAATCTCAAAGTGTGGGGCGTGCCGCTGGAATCCATGAGCAAGGATTGGATTGCAGAACGGGTGAGTGTGGTTGATATTGTTCGCATACAGCAAAACATTGTTGAGCAGCGCGATGATCTGAGTTGGGGACCTAACAGCACATTCAAATTTCCGAAATATGATGGTACAGGCTCTATTTACGAAGGTATTGCTAAACCACTGCATGATAGAATTACACTGCATAGTGAGATGATGCATATAAATTTGGACCATAAGAATGTCACATTTTCCAATGGTCAGATTGAGCACTACGATGTCCTGATCAATACTTCACCACTTGACCTACTGGTCTCCAAATGTTGTGACATTCCTGAGCGGATTGCTGATGCTGCAGGGGAGCTGGTTCATAACAGCGGTCTGATTGCCGGACTTGGCTTTGAAGGGAGGCGTGATGACTCAAAATGCTGGATGTATTTTCCGGAAAGCAGTTCTCCCTTTTACCGTGTCACCAATTTTCACAATTATTCCCGTTTTAATGTGCCGGAGGGAAACCTGGAACGCTATTTTTCCCTGATGTGTGAGACTACTTATTCGCTGCATAAGCCGGAAGATAAGACTGCTATTGTTGAAGCGACATTACAGGGGCTTGTTAACAGCGGCTTGATCGATCATGAGCAAAGAGGCCGAATTGCAAGCAGTTACCTCATTGATATTCCCTATTCCTATCCGGTTCCAACATTGGGACGAGACAAGGCACTCGCCACAATTCAGGAATATCTGGAATCCAAATCTGTATATTCACGGGGACGTTTTGGTGCCTGGAAATACGAAGTCGGCAACATGGACCACTCATTTATGCAGGGAGTAGAGGCCGTTGAGCGGGTGCTGTCAGGCAAAAAAGAGACTACGTTGAACGGTGCAGCTGGATGAATATCCGGCTTATGAAGCTGTTTGACGCGGTTGTTGGCCGGATAGCGATACCTGCCATTCCTGTGCCCCTTCGAAGTAAGGCTTCTTCGCCGATTACCTCTCTTCTCATAATCCGCCCCGGCGGCATCGGCGATGCAGTACTTTTAGCCCCTGTTATCCGTTCCCTCAAAAAATACTATCCTGCCGTGCATATTACTGTTCTGGCTGAACAACGTAACGCTGGTGTTTTTGGGTTAATCTGTGGTGTTGACAAGTTGCTCTGCTATGATCGTCCAAGTGAACTGTTGCATGCCTTACAACATCGCTACTATGCGGTTATCGATTCCGAACAGTGGCACCGTATGTCAGCCGTCGTCGCGCGGTTTACTTCGGCAGCTGTAAAAATCGGTTTTGATACCAACGAGCGTCGTCGGATGTTTACACATCTGATTCCGTATTCACATGATGACTATGAGGCCGACAGTTTTGCTCATTTATTAGAACCACTTGAAATAAAAACTAATGACGCGGAGATGGATGCTCCGTTCCTGCTCGTTCCGGATGCGGCCTCCCGGAAAGCCGCCAGTTTACTGGCAGCGCTTAATGGCCAGCCATTTGTGACGATCTTCCCCGGAGCCAGTATCCCGGAGCGACAATGGGGTGTTGATCGTTTCCACTGTGTGGCTGAAGTACTGTCAGCTTTTGGCGTAAGGGTTGTTGTGGTGGGTGGAAGAGCCGATTTTCGGCAGGGAGAAATGATAGCAACAGGAGACGTGGGACTTAATCTTGCGAATAGCACTTCGTTAGCGGAGACTGCCGCGGTGATTCAAAAAAGTTCATTGCTACTGAGTGGCGATTCCGGTGTGCTGCACATTGCTGTTGGCCTTGGTGTGCCGACAGTTTCTCTGTTTGGGCCTGGAAGGGCCAAAAAATGGGCTCCGCAGGATGGAGAGCGTCATGTCGTCATCGACAAGAGGTTGCTCTGCTCACCGTGTACCACTTTTGGGACAACGCCGCCATGTCCGATTGCTGCTCAATGCATGCGGGATATCACCGTTGATGAAGTGGTTGCTGCTGTAACTGTGCTATTGACCGGCGGTAACAGTCAGAAAAAAACCTCCGGGGCTTATTAAGCCCCGGAGGTTTTTTGAAAAATAATCTGACGCAACGTAAAACTACTCTTCCATCCTTGGAAACAGTGCTTCTGCCTTGGTTACGACTGTTCCTTCCTTTAAACCACCCCACGCCAGCCCCTCTTCAGAAACAGCTTCATTCCATCCGAGAGAAACCAGAGCCTTATCCGACGTCGCCGGCAGGAAAGCAGACAGGATACAGTGTGTGATGCGCTGTGATTCAAGGAGGGTGTACATGACCGTAGCTAAACGGTTTCTGTTGTCAGGATTTTTGGCCAGAGTCCATGGCGCCGTATCATCGATGTATTTGTTGCCTGCTGAAATAACCTCCCAAATCGCCTGCAGTGCTTTACTGAATGCCATTTCATCAATGAATTTATCGACGATTGTCACCATGTCTTCAGTTTTTTGCTTCAAAGCCAGGTCAATGTAAGCCATCACAGATGGCGCAGGAAGGATGCCGTCAAAATATTTGACCGCCATTGCGGTAGACCGACTCAGCAGATTACCGATATCATTGGCAAGATCAGAGTTGATACGCTGTACAAGAGCGGTGTGAGAAAAGTCGCCGTCCAGACCGAAGGGGACTTCCCGCAGCAGGAAGTATCTGACCGCATCCACGCCGTACTTATCGATCAGCATGTTCGGTTCAACAACGTTTTGTAGGCTTTTGCTCATTTTTTGTCCTTCAACTGTCCACCAGCCGTGAGCGAAGACTTTTTTTGGCAGCGGCAGACCTGCTGCCATCAGAAATGTCGGCCAGTAGACGGCATGGAACCGGAGGATATCCTTGCCGATCAAATGGACATCAACCGGCCAGTAACGACCGTAATTGCCGCTTTCGTCAGGATAGCCGAGGGCGGTGATATAGTTGGTCAAAGCATCGAACCATACATAGATGATATGACGGTCGTCACCCGGCACCGGAATGCCCCAGGAAAACGTCGTGCGCGAAACCGACAGGTCACGCAACCCTTCTTTAATGAAGGAGATAATTTCGTTGCGCTTGCTTTTTGGCTGGATAAAATCAGGATTTGCTTCGATGTGTGCCACTAACTGCTCCTGATATTTACTCATACGGAAGAAGTACGATTCCTCCTTGAGTTTATCTACCGGTCGGTTACAGTCGGGGCAGCGGCCTTCGATCAGTTGGGTTTCGGTCCAGAATGTTTCACAGGGAGTACAATACCAGTCTTCATATTCACCAAGATAGATGTCTCCCTTGTCGAGGATATCTTTGAAAATCCGGCTGACACCGCTTTTGTGCCGCTCCTGAGTGGTGCGGATAAAATCATTATGCGATATTCCCAGCCGTTCCCAAAGCGCCTGGAAACGCTTTACAACCCGATCAGCCAGCTCAAGCGGCGTTTCACCTGCTGTTATGGCTGCTTTTTCCACCTTTTGGCCATGTTCATCGCTGCCGGTCAAAAAATAAACGTCAAAGCCCATCAGACGCTTGTAGCGAGCGAGAACATCACCGGCGACCGTGGTGTAGGCGTGGCCGATGTGCGGCACATCGTTTACATAATAGATCGGGGTCGTTACATAAAATGTCGGTTTCATATCATGCTCCTGATGAAGGTGTCGGTGTGCTGCTGTCTGATGGTGTGCCGGACGGTTTGCGGTGCCCATGTTTTCGGGAACGGTGCTTTTTGCGCGGTTGTCCGGTTTTTGCGGCCTCCGGAGCTGTGGTTTCAACACTGATCTCCCGGGGTGCTATGGGTAGAACAGGTGCCGCTTTCGCTGCATTTTCTGCTTGCGTATTATATGACTCAAGCGACGTCTTTTCCTGTTTACGTCTTTGTTCCGGACGCCGTTCCGGGCGGCGTTCCCGAGTGCGTTGGGGAGCCTGAGCAGGAGTCGGGGCTGCAGCAGCAACCGGAGTTGCCAGGGGGGCGCCTTCCCCAAGAATTTCATCACGTTTTATGACGATTATCTTGTTGTCATCAAGTTTGAGCGAAATATTTCCGGTCAGGATGTTGACTTTGTCAACCACTCCAACGGCGTTGACAGTGCGAACCCGTTTGCCTGATTTTGGGAAGTTTTTACGCAGACAGCAATACGTTTCGTATTCGTAGTCCAGGCAACAGAGCAGTCGCCCGCATTGTCCGGATATTTTGTTGGGATTGAGAGCCAGATTCTGCTCTTTAGCCATTTTAACTGAAACCGGTTGGAATTCGCGTAAAAACGAGCTGCAGCAAAGTTCGCGACCGCAGATAGCAATGCCGCCCGTCATTTTGGCTTCATCGCGTACTCCAATCTGGCGCATTTCAATGCGAGTATGAAATGAGTGGGCCAGATCTTTTACAAGATCACGGAAATCGACCCTGCCATCAGCGGTAAAGAAAAAAACAGCCTTACTGCTGTCGAACTGGTATTCAACCCGCACCAGCTTCATCGGCATGTTACGCTCGATAATCCGGTTGACGCAGAAGCGGTATGCTTCCTGCTCTTTCTGTGTAATACGCTCAACGGTTGCCATGTCTTCGGGTGTTGCCTTGCGTTTGACGAATGCCAGTGAACCGGTTGCCCCGGCATCTTTTTCCACAAGCTCCTTAACCAGTTGTCCTACCCCTACGCCTCGTTCCGTTTCAACGACAACGTAGTCACCCTTGACAAGTTCAAGCGTTCCGGCGTCGAAATCATACATCTTGCCGGCTTTCATAAATTGGATCGTTGCGATATGTGACAAAAAAACCTCCTGAAATAAGGGAAACACGTGGTGCGTTGATAAATTGAGATCCGCTTTACCTTGATCCGTCAGCCATAGTCATAAATAAATGGTCCAGAGCTAATTTGGGATTTGCGTTGCGCTGGACGGCGCGTCTTGTTTCGTTGATATGTTCCAGTAATTCCAGATTTCGCGGGAATGACCGTCTGGCTGCAAGCGATTCAATTGCCGGCCTGACGGACCGATTGACAATTTCTCCACTGCCCGCACCCAGATGAACCACATCACGGTAAAATGAGATTAGCATATCAAGCAGTTCAAGAGTTGCATCCCGGTTGCCGGATAATTCTTCAGCTGCATCAAAAACTGTTGCTATTTTGTGTATATTAAGCTGGCTAACCCTGGACAGTACCGCTTCACGGCGCGCGACCAATGATTCATTATCGAGCTCCAGGGCTCTCTGCAGGCTGCCGCCTGACATGGGCGCTACAAGTGCAGCGGCGTCATGCGGCATACCGCCCTGTTCCAGCAGTGAAAGTACATGTTCGGGAGAAAGCGGCGCAAACCTGATAAGCTGACAGCGAGAACGTACGGTTGAGAGTAACATCCCGGCATTTTCGGTCAGCAGAATAATCAGGGCATTGCCGGGTGGTTCTTCCAGCGTTTTTAACAGGGAGTTGGCGGAACTGACATTCAGCCGCTCGGCCGGATCTATGATACATGCTTTGCGAGGGGCCTCGTAAGGTCGTAATGACAACTCGCGCTGCATCTCTCGTAACTGATCGATACTGATATCACGTTTATCCGGCAATGGTGCAAGCATATGTATATCGGGGTGGTTACCGGCGGCTACCTTGCGGCACGAATGGCAGACCCCGCAGGCGTCATCAGGAAGAGTCGAGCAGAAGAGAGCCTGAATCAGTGCCAGCGCAGTCTTTTTTCGGCCGCATCCGGGCACACCTTCAAACAGATACGAATGAGCTGTCTTGCCGCTCCGCAAAGAACGCCGCAGTACCTCAATGATACGCTCATGACCCTGGATATCAGCAAACGGCACGCAACTCCTCCGGAATCCGCGATATCACCTGTGTGGAAATACTGGTAAAGATGCGTTCAATAGATTCAGAACCGTTGATGATTAAAAAACGGTCCGGTTCTTCAGCGGCAAGTTGCAGGTAGCCGGCACGTACCCGCTGGTGGAAGGCTAACTCCTCCAGTTCAAAGCGTTCCTCGCGGGGACCGCTGGTCGCGTCGATTCTGCGGCGTGCCCGTTCCAGGCCGATGGCCGGATCACAATCGACAAGAATTGTCAGGTCAGGGGACACGCCTTGACATGCTTGAAGATTCAGGCTGGAGATGACGGTACGATCAATACCGCGTCCGAAGCTTTGATATGCCACCGTTGCATCACAAAAACGGTCACACAGTACAATTTTATCACTGGTGAGGGCCGGCGTTATGACCTCGGTAACATGTTGGGCCCTGGCGGCAGCATACAGCATCAGTTCAGCCAACGGCGATAACGCCTGATTTTCGGCATCCAGAAGAATTGCCCGGATTTTATCGGCAATTGGACAGCCGCCCGGTTCGCGGGTAAGAATCGGGCGTAAATGACGGACAGTAAGAAACTCGGATAAAAGCTTAATCTGAGTTGTCTTGCCAGATCCTTCAACACCTTCAAATGTAATGAAATAGCCCACGTTCGTCACCTTGAACCGCTTGGCAGATAGCACGGTAAATTTAAAAAGAGAATTATAGGGAAGCGCCCCTGAATTATCAACCTAAATTCCCATAATTTCCTTTTGTTTGGTGACTTTCGATTGCCAAATTGTGATCAGGTGGCTATAGTCTGACAGTTTCGGGGTGTGTTATGACGACTTGTGTTCAACAACTTGAGCAGCTACTGGACTATACTTTCAAAGACCAAAGTCTTATTGTACAGGCCTTGACACACCCGTCCTACCTGCATGAATCTGGCGGAAATGAAAAGAAGGGCGATTACCAACGCCTGGAATTTCTTGGTGATGCAGTACTTGGGCTGTTGTTGGCGGAATTACTGTATGAACGGTATCCCCAGTGGGATGAAGGTGCTTTGTCGCAGCTGCGATCTCGTCTGGCCGGTCAGGATGTCTTGGCTGAGAGGGCACGGACATTGCGAATCGGGACTTTTTTTCTGCTTGGTCGTGGCGAAGAGCAGACGGCTGGTCGAGAGAAGGACTCGATACTCGCGGATATTCTGGAATCTTTGATTGCTGCATTGTACTGCGACGGTGGTCTTGAGGCGGCGCGTACTCTGGTTGTACGGCTCTTTAAAGAGTTGGCTGACGCTCCTGCCCTGCTCGTATTGGGGCGAGATACGAAGAGTGAACTGCAGGAATATCTTTCATCACATGGCTATTCACCGCCGGTCTACCGATTATTGGAGGAGTCCGGCCCGCCGCATGACCGCCTTTTTGTTTTTCAACTCCAGGTAGATGATTCAGTCGTCGGCGTTGGTCGCGGAAAATCGAAGAAAATTGCTCAACAGGCTGCTGCTGCCGAGGCGTTGGGTGTTCTTCAGGCAGCTGCCGGGAAAAGTGTGTGAGACCTGTTACAGTCCCCTTCTTTATCAGTCATCAGGGATGTCCGCATGCGTGCGTGTTTTGCGACCAGCGGATGATTTCCGGAGCGAGCGGCACTCTTCCTACAGCTGTACAGATTCATGACAGGATCAGGCTTTGGCAGTCAACTGCTGGAGGACGTCCTCTCGAAACAGCTTTTTTTGGCGGCACCTTCACCGCACTTCCGGAAGCAATTCAGACGGAGCTGCTGGCTCCTTTGCAGCCGCTTCTTGAAAACGGCACACTTACCTCAATCAGAATTTCGACTCGTCCCGACGCTATTGATGCAAATCGTGTTGCATGGCTGGCGCAACGGGGTGTTCGCACGATTGAGTTGGGGGTGCAGTCGATGGATGACGTGGTTTTAGCGGCATCCGGAAGGGGACATTCTGCTGCTGAATCACTGACAGCCATTCGCTGTATCAAAAACCGGGGGCTTCAGGTCGGAGTTCAGTTGATGCCTGGACTGCCGGGTGATTCACCGACAGCCGCGCTCAATTCTCTGGAACAGGCCCTTTCGGCAGGTGCAGATTTTTTGCGTATTTATCCGACGGTTGTGCTGAAGGGGACGGAGTTGGCGCGGCTTTATGCACACGGTGAGTTCATTCCGTTATCGCTTGGCCGTGGTATAGCACTGTGTAAAATACTGCTCCAGCGTGCGATGCAGGCTGAAGTGCCGGTTATTCGCATCGGTTTGCAGGCGGACCATGGCCTTAATTCAGAGAGTGTACTGGCCGGCTGTTGGCATCCGGCTCTGGGGCAGTTAGTTCGTTCGCAGCTGTATGCGGATCTGATGAACAACTTCGTTTCCCCCGGTCGGTGTGTGACCGTATTTTGCCATCCGGCACGGGTGTCGGATGTGGTTGGAGTTCGGCGGAGTAACCTGCAGTGGTATGCTGATCGCGGTACACCGGTACAAGTTGTTGCTGACGGGTCTCTTGGAAAGGATGAGCTTAAAGTACAAACAGAAGAAACAAGTATAACATGCTCAATTATATCAGATATTAATTATAAAATTTGCGAGGTGTGACTAATGCGGAAAGAATCACTGAAATTTCTTGAACAGCTGCTTGATGCCCCCAGTCCCTCAGGTTATGAACAACCGGCCCAACGTGTTTTTCGCGAGTATGTAACTTCCTTTTGTGACGAACTGACTACTGACGTTATGGGCAATGTTTTTGGCCGTATCAACGGCAAGGGGAAAAATCTTCCCCGGGTGATGATTGTTGGTCACACGGATGAAATAGGGCTGCAGGTCAAATATATCGACGATAAAGGTTTTCTCTATTTTGCTGCCGTCGGCGGGGTTGATGCCCATCTGACTCCGGGCAAACGGGTTGCGATACATACCGCCAGCGGTGCTGTGCCTGGTGTTATCGGCAAGAAACCGATTCATCTGATGGATAACAAAGATCGCGAAACAGTCGTGAAATTGGAAGCGCAATATATTGATATCGGTGCTGTGGACAAGAAGGAAGCGCAGAAACTGGTCAGGGTAGGGGATGCAGTTACCTTTGACAGCAGCTTTACCCGTCTGCAAGGTGATCGTGTTGCATCTCGCGGTTTCGACGACAAGGCCGGCTGTTTCGTTGTTGCCGAAGTATTGCGGCAGGTGGCTGCGTCCGGTAAAAAACTGGCCGTTGATTTATATGGAGTCTCATCCGTTCAGGAGGAGATTGGTCTGCGTGGCGGAACGACCAGCTGCTACACAATAAATCCGGATGTCGGCATTTGTGTCGAGGTCGATTTTGCCACTGATCAGCCGGATGTTGAAAAGAAGCACAACGGCGAAGTTGCCCTGGGTAAAGGACCGATACTTGCCCGTGGCGCCAATATAAATCCGCACCTGTTTGAACTGCTCGAAAAAACGGCGGAGAAAGAAAAGATTGCAATTCAACATACCGCGACCCCTCGCGCCACCGGTACGGATGCCAATGTTATGCAGATTTCCCGCGGTGGAGTTGCTACTGCACTGGTTAAAATACCGCTGCGCTATATGCATACTCCGGTGGAGACACTCTCTCTGTCAGATCTGGAAGGTGCTGCAAAATTGATTGTCGCAACGCTAGAACGAATTTCCTCCCGGGAAGAGTTTATACCGAAATAATATATGACATGTATTTGCCCGCAAAAAGTATACGAAATGTGAAAGCCATTTCCCTTGACTTGGCCGGTACGCTGTACTAACTTCTCTAAAATTTTCATCTGCAAGGAGTTGTCCATGCACTATGACAAACTGACCGAAGGGCTGACTTTTGATGATGTCCTGCTTGTTCCTGCCCACTCACTTATTCTCCCTCGTGATGCAAACCTGACTACTCGAATTTCCCGAAACATATCGCTGAATATTCCGCTGGTGAGTGCTGCGATGGACACAGTTACTGAAGCCCGCACTGCCATCTGCATGGCTCGTGAAGGGGGACTTGGGATTGTCCATAAGAACCTTTCCATCGAAGCCCAGGCATATGAAGTTGATAAAGTGAAAAAGAGTGAGTCCGGCATGATCGTTGATCCGATCACTATGCGCCCGACGCAGAAAATAAGCGAAGCACTCGATATCATGAAGCGGTATCGTATTTCCGGTGTGCCGGTTACAAAGGCCAACGGAAAGCTGGTTGGCATTTTGACCAACCGTGATCTTCGGTTTGAGACTGATTTTGATCTGCCGATCTCGGCCCGTATGACCAAACGCAATCTGGTGACTGTTGAAGTCGGGACAACGCTGGAACAGGCGAAAGAACATCTGAAGCATACCCGGGTTGAAAAGTTGTTGGTAGTTGATAATGACCGTTTTCTAAAGGGATTGATCACAATTAAGGATATTGAAAAAGTCAAAAAATATCCGTTCTCCTGTAAAGACAGTCTGGGCCGCCTGCGTGTTGGTGCTGCCGTCGGACCTACGGCTGAAATGGAGGCACGTATGGAGGCTCTGATTAGAGCCGGGGTGGACGTGATCGTTATTGATACGGCACATGGTCATTCTCAGGGTGTGCTTGAAGCAGTTCAACGGGCAAAATCGACGTTTCCAGGTGTTGAAATTATTGCCGGCAATATTGCCACTGCCGAAGCGGCCGAAGCATTGATCAAGGCCGGAGCGGATGGCATCAAGGTCGGTATCGGTCCCGGTTCGATCTGCACGACCCGCATCGTAGCTGGTGTGGGTGTCCCCCAGGTTACCGCCATTCATGAATGTGCCCGCATGGCACATAAATATGATGTTCCGGTTATTGCTGACGGGGGCATAAAATATTCAGGAGATCTCCCCAAGGCTGTAACTGCCGGTGCCGACTGCATCATGATCGGATCGCTGTTTGCCGGCACCGAAGAATCCCCCGGCGATACGGTCCTGTATCAGGGACGTACGTACAAGAGCTATCGCGGCATGGGCTCTATCGGGGCTATGAAAGACGGCAGCAAGGATCGTTATTTCCAGTCTGATGTTGGTGAGGATGTTAAACTGGTTCCTGAAGGGATCGAAGGGATGGTCCCGCTGCGCGGACCGCTTTCAGCCAATATTCACCAGTTACTTGGAGGACTCCGTTCCGGAATGGGATACACCGGGTGTGCCACCATCAAAGAGTTGCAGGATAAAGGACGTTTTATCCGCATTACCGGCGCCGGTCTCAAAGAATCGCATGTCCACGATGTTACCATTACAAAAGAAGCTCCGAACTACCGGGTGGGCAGCTGAAATCTTCTTATGAAAAATGCCCCGGGTTTCATCACCGGGGCATTTTTCGTTGCAGGTTGTTTCAATAGTTGACATCCAAAATTCAATAGTATATTGAACTGGTATAAATAGGATCGTAGTTATCTTCTTTTTCAAGCACATTCCCAGCCTAGATTTGTAATACCCAGCATTAGTTTTAAAAATAGCTCTTATTTTAAAGGTGTTCTCATGTCTGATATTCACAATCAGAAAATACTGATTCTTGACTTTGGTTCGCAGTATACGCAATTGATTGCCCGACGTGTTCGCGAAGCTCATGTATATTGCGAACTCCATCCCTTTGATATGGATTTTGCTGCAATACGCGATTTCGCTCCACGCGGTATTATTCTCTCTGGAGGGCCTTGTTCGGTCTATGACGAGGGTGCTCCCTCCGTTGCAGAGGAGCTGTTTGAACTGGGAATTCCGGTTCTTGGAATATGCTATGGCATGCAGTTGATGAGCCGTCACTTTGGCGGTGAAGTTGTGCCTGCCGGCAAGCGTGAATTCGGCCATGCCACCCTGTTGTCAGTCGGACAGCCGGGACCGCTTTTTGAAGGTTTTTTTGTTGAAGGTGCGAGTCCTGTCTGGATGAGCCATGGCGACCATGTTGCCCGTGTTCCGGACGGTTTTGACGTTATCGCCGAGACCGGTAACGCCCCGGTCTGTGCCATTCAGAATGTCAGCAAAAAACTTTATGGGGTACAGTTCCATCCCGAGGTTAACCATACGCCGCGTGGCGAACAGTTTATTGATACATTTGTGCGGAATGTATGTGGCTGTGGCGGTCAATGGACTCCCGGCCAGATTATTGAAGATTCTATTGAGCGTATTCGTCATCAGGTAGGGAGTGATACCGTCATTCTTGGCCTCTCAGGTGGAGTTGACTCTTCTGTCGCCGCGGCTTTGATCCACCGTGCTATCGGAGACCAACTGACCTGTGTTTTTGTTGATAATGGTTTGTTGCGTCTCGGGGAAGGCGATCAGGTAATGGCTACCTTTGCTCAGAATCTTGGTGTCAAGGTTATCCGGGTTGATGCTGAAGATCGCTTTCTAACTGCTTTGGCCGGGGAAAGTGATCCGGAAAAGAAGCGCAAGATTATCGGTGGACTGTTTGTCGATATTTTTGAAGAACAGTCGAAGCTGATTGCGAACGCCAACTGGCTTGCCCAAGGGACCATTTATCCGGATGTCATTGAGTCAGCCGGAGCAAAAACCGGTAAGGCTCATAATATCAAAAGTCATCACAATGTCGGCGGGTTGCCGGATTATATGAAACTCAAACTGCTGGAACCACTCAGAGAGCTTTTTAAGGATGAAGTACGGGCAATTGGAGAAGAACTTGGTCTGCCTCGTCAAATGGTCTGGCGTCACCCGTTTCCCGGTCCCGGTCTTGGTGTCCGGATTCTTGGCGAAGTTAAAAAGGAATATTGCGATATTCTGCGCCGGGCCGATGCCATCTATATTGAAGAGCTCTATGCCACCGGACACTATGACAAGATCAGTCAGGCCTTTGCGGTGTTTTTGCCGGTCAAAAGCGTTGGCGTCATGGGCGATGGCCGTACCTACGAGTATGTTGTGGCGTTACGGGCAGTTGAGACCAAAGATTTTATGACCGCCGGCTGGTATCCAATGCCGTATGAAGACTTGGCACATATCAGTGGCCGCATTATCAATGAGGTAAAAGGCATTAACCGGGTCGTGTATGATATTTCCAGCAAACCTCCGGCAACGATTGAGTGGGAATAAAAAATCTGCCATCGATTGCAGAGAGAATAATGTCTGATATAGTGTTTGTTACATTCAAGGCGGTCGGAATAGCGCTTTGAAACTTTCCAAGATAGGAGCAGAAGCATGAATGCACCAACGCGGTATGTGGATGACTCGGTAAAAGGTTTCATCACCTGGAGCATAATCTGGGGAACGATCGCAGTCGTGGTCGGAATTTTGATCTCTCTGCAACTGGCATGGCCGCAACTGAATGTTGCGCCATACCTTACGTATGGTCGACTGCGACCGATTCACACCAATGCCGCCATATTCGGCTGGGGCATCGGCAGTTTTATCGGTCTTTTCTTCTATATAACCCAGCGCTTGACAAAAAC
>JAYTVV010000014.1:0-9002 GCA_043743795.1 Geobacteraceae bacterium | reverse complement strand
TCCTCGACGTACTGATGGGTATGCTTTCGTCGCTTCGATCCTCGCCGCCTTGAATCCATCTTTGATTTGTAATTGGTATAACAACAGTTGGCAGGGACACTGACGTGAAGCGGAGTGCATACAGCTGCGTGGCCAGATGATTATTTTATTTCACGACAATTCGTGTACCCGCTTTTTTATCTTATCAGTTTCCGCCACCATGACTTCTTTACAGCGGTTTCTTTTTGATCATCAGCTCCGTAGTAAGCGTAGCCGTAATAGCGGCGCCCATAATACCCTTTTCCGTAATAGCCCTTTCCGTAATAACCGTAGGTGTCGGAGAAAAGCGCCGTGCGGTCGTTGAGTACAAAGCCGGCAATCGGAGCCTGTACCGACTGGAGCAGTTCTTTCATACGCTGGGCGGCTTTGGCCGGAATGCGGCCTGATTCGAGCACCACAACAACCATGTCGGTGAAGGCCGTCAAAAGAGGTGCGTCTGTAACCGGGATAACCGGCGGGGCATCGATGATGACAATGTCATAACTGTCGCGTAGCCGGGCCAGCAAGTCGCGCATACTGTCGGAACAGAGCAGTTCTGCAGGGTTGGGGGGAATGGTCCCGGCAGTCAGCAAACTGATATTTGCGACATCGGTGCGGTGCAGTGCATCGGCCAGGGGAACATCTCCAGCCAGAACCTCAGTTACACCGGGGCTGCGTGGTTGTTCGAAGATAGTATTCATGGACGGTCTGCGCAGGTCGCAATCAACCAGAATAACCCGGTTGTCTGCCTGCGCAAACGTGAGAGCCAGGTTGGCAGCGATCGTGGATTTCCCCTCGCCCGGAAAACTGCTGGTAATCATGACCACTTTGGCATCACGTTTGAGTGATGAAAAGTGAATGGCGGTCCGGAGTCCGCGAAACGCCTCGGCAACCGGCGATTTCGGTTTGTGCTGCACAACCAGCCGCGAAGCGCGAGTGGGTGCCTGTTCACCGTCGTGTATGCCTTCAATGGCGGGTATCATGGCCAGCATCGGCCAGGCCAGGGCACGTTTTGCCTCTTCTTCATCCTTGATGGAATCGTCCAGATAATCCATAAAAAAGGCTGCACCGACACCGAACATCAACCCAACCAGCAAACCGAGCAGGAGGTTTTTCTTCTTCTGAGGCTTGATTGGATTGTCAGGTGTAATGGCCGGATCGACTATTTTGATGTTGCTGATCGTGGAGGCTTTGACAATGCGGGCTTCTTCATGCTTTTGCAGCAAGAACATGTAGATGTCGGCATTAACCTTTGACAACCGCAACAACCGCGCCAGATCCCGTTCGGCCGCAGGTAGGGTGCGCATCTTGGCTTCATACTGGTGCAGCTGCTGCTGAATAGCAGTTTCCTGCTTAATCAGGTTAGATCGTGACGTGTCGTAGGTGGCTTGAATCTTTTTTTGCAGTTGGTCAATTTGACTCTGGAGCGCCTTGACCTGGGGGTGACTTTCGGTATTTTCAGAGACAAGGGCCCGTTTTTGAACCTCCAGCTCGGTCAAGCGGGTGGCCATCGAACCGATCAGCGGATCGTCCTTGAAAACAGCCGGCGTATATACCTGACCTTTACGACGAGCCTCCTGAAGTGCCGTCAGGGCAAATTCAACCTGTTTGCGCTGCAGAACCACAGCAGCACGGTCTTTCTCAATCTCGGACAGCTTTTTAATCAGCTCTTCGGCCTCGGTATCCAGCTTGACTACGCCATTGGCTGATTTGTAGGTTTGCAGGTTTTTCTCGGATAAATCCAGTTCGTCACGCGTCCCTTTAAGCTGATCTTCCACAAAAGTAACGGTGCGACTCGCCTCTTCGGTCTTGAAAGAAAGAGTTTGATCCAGGTAGGCCTGCACCAGTGTGTTGACCACATCCCGTGACAGAACCGGATCAGTGTCACTGTACGTCACTTTGATGATGTTGGTCTTTTTGCCGACTTCGCTCGCCTTGATCGCCCTGCGTAAGGTTTCCACTGTTTTGTTAAAGTTGTGCTGTTTGAGTCTGAAACTGTCACCCGATTTCCCCTTTATCTCACGTATCAACAGGGCAATAGTCTGATTTTTTACCAGTTGGCCGGCCCTGCCCTGTACCGCCGGGGAGCCATCGTTTGGTGTCACAGTAAAGCTGTCAGGACCGGTCAGTTCAATGGTGTAGTCCGGACTGCCGGATGTCGATGAAAATTCGGTTATTTTAAAGGTAAGGCCGCTGCTCCTTTTACTAACACCCCAGTTCAGGTGCAGCCGTTCGACAACCTCTTCAGCGTTGGAACGGGATTTGAGAATTTCTATTTCGGCGTCAACCGGGTTGGAGGAGTTAAGCATGGCCAGATCACCCAGAATCCCGCCCTTCCCCCCCTTTTCATCCTTGACGTGTAGTGTGGCAGTAGCTTCATAGATCGGCTTCATGATGAACGTATAGAGCGCTACCCCTGTAAAGAGGGCGATGAACGAAAGCAGAAAAATACGTCTGCGCCGCATGACAACGTTAAGATAATCAGTGAGGTGAACTTCTTCAATCTGTTGTCGTGAAGGAGGAGGCTGAGGGTTGTTCATTAAATCTCCGTTACTACTGTCGTAAATACTTAATTGAGACAAATGGCTGCAACAGCGTACTGAAAGCAGTCAGCGACGGAAGAACATCTGCAATGGCGTCGTTCCAGGTGCCGAAGGCATTTTTGGGAATATAGACAACATCACCTTCCATCAGCTGCATGGGAAGGGTCTCACCACGGCGAATCCTCTCAACGTCAACTACCAGCAGTTCACCGCTTGTCGTGGTCAGCGAACGGATTATCCTGACATTTTGGAGATCAAGACCGATCGTGCGAGGATCAGCGGAGGCAATGGCTTCCAAAATATTCATCCGTCCCTGGGACATGGGCTGAGGTCCCGGCTTATTGACGGCACCGAAAACAAAAACATTCTGACTGCGATTATCGGGGATAAAGACCGTATCTCCCGATTTGAGCCAGACATTTTGCTCGATGCGCCCGTCCAGGATAAGTGAATAGACATCAACCGGGGCGATTTTCTGGTCGCGCAGCAGACGCACACCGCGCAGGTTGGCAGTGGTATCAAAACCGTTGCCAAGGGTAATGCCCTGCAAAAAAGTCATCGGGCGATCCATATAATATACGCCGGGAGTACGAAACTGCCCCATCAGATAAATGGGTTTACTGTGATATTCAGCTACTTCAACAACAACCGATGGCTCCTGCACGTACTTGCGCAATGAAGCTTCCACTTTATCGCGAATCGCGCTGACTGTCATTCCGGCCGCAGTGACGGTGCCAATCAGGGGCAGATGGATGTTACCTGATCCATCAACACGGCTCCCTTTTGTACCCTCGGTTTTGACTCCGGTGGAAAGGTCCGGACGGGCATAGACCAGAATACTGAGTACGTCGCCAATCCCGACCTGATAGTCAAGTGAGCCTGGCTGAGGATCTGATGGGGCCGGGGCGACTGAAACCTGGATTTTTTCCACGATGGGAGACGCTGGAGTATCGACAGCCTTTTGCAGGCCGGCCTTAAGGCCTTCATGGCCGGCACAGGAGGTCAGGAATACTATGCCTGCCAGTGCAGCAAGGAACGTACTGTAGTGAATACGGAGCATGGGGTCACCTGCACGTTTATTTAAAGAGGTAAATATATAGATCGACCTAAACATAGTCAAACAAAAAGGGCATAACACACGGGAAGAAAGGTAGCGCGAGGGGGCGTAATGCGAGAAAACACGGGCGTTCATTAACGCGGCGGTGGCGGTTGAAGTACGCGGCCGGCATGTTCCGGCGCGTGTAGATCGCTGCCATAGCGGTCGTAGACCCCCATACGGTGCAGTGTTTCTGCAACAGTTTTGACATGGGGGCCATAGAAACCGGTGAGGCTGCCCAGATTACCTTGAAAGGAACATCCCAGGTCACGCAGATAGTCAAGCAGCTGGTTTCCGGTTGTGCCTGGCTGATCATCACCCTTGGCGTTGCGTTCACCGCCGTACATCAGGCTTTTGATTGTACTCAGGAAGCCTCTGCCGGCTGCCCGGCGTGATGTCGGCTCAAGCAGATGGCAGCGTTCCGGGTGAGCTATCACCGGTAAAAACCCGGAGCGAACAACGCTGTACGCCAGTTGACGTACCATATCAACGGTTGTACGCGGGGGGATTTCAACCAAGATAGAGCGGCTTTCACCCAGGGTCAGCGGGTCTTCAAGATAGGTACGCAGATATTCATCCAGATAGTATTCACGACCGGATAAGAGGGTGAGCGGGATGTTACGGGCATCTATTTGCTGCTGAAGTTCGATGATTCCCTGTCGCACCTCTTCATTGCTCGCCTCGTAACAGCCGCGAATCAGGTGAGGAGTACAGTGTACCGTAGTAAAACCGTGCGTTGACAGGAGAGCCGCCATGGCGAGCGATTGTTCAATCCCTCCCGATCCGTCATCAAGTCCCGGGAGTATGTGGCTGTGCCAGTCGATCATTGGTTAGAAGGTACCACGCATCTAATATTTCCCGTTTTTGGAATTCATCGGCAACTGAGGATCCGCTTTTTCTGGTTATGCAAAAAGAATCAATTGAAATTGATTTGTTACCATATCAAGGGCCATTTGTCTGCATTTTTTGAGACTTCGCGGCATGCACCGAAGGACCTGTGATAGAGAGGGAGCTTTTGTACCGCTCACAAAAGCTCTGCTTCTGACACTTCCGGAAGGAAATATCCGCACTCAAAATCATCCAACTGCTCTTCAATAACAGTGTGGGCCGCTTTCAACAATGCCATAATCAGCGAGGGCTTGACCGGTTTTTCAAAATAGTGAGAAAAATCGAGCTCCTTCAGGGCATGCTCTATGCCATCGTTTCCATACCCGGTAACAATGATTATTTTTGCATCCGACTGCTGCGTTCGAACTGCATGCAACAGCCGGATCCCGTCGGTATATTCCGATTCCGCAAACCGGATATCGGTAATAACTGCAAAATAGTTGTGCGAAGAAATCAAACCCAGCGCGTCTTCAATCTTCTCGCAGGCATCAACCGTAAATCCTTCACTCTTGATCAGCTTTTGATACGCAAACAAAATGGCCGGTTCGCCATCGATAACCAGAATTCGAGGGAGCGGTCGTTTTGCATCTTCACCTGCCGGCAAAGTATGTAGGATCTCTTGAAAAACCATTACGATCATTTTTTCAGCAATCGTGCCAACAACTATTATTATAATACTGTTCTGATCTCTATGGGTTAGAGAGCTTCACGGACGAAAAACCTTCATTCTCGTGAGAATAAATCTTAAAGTGAGACGGGATAACTGAGAATTTGGTTCGAAGCGACACGGAACAATCCGCACACACCAATCTTGTCCCTCTAAATGAACTATCTGGCTTTTTTTATGCATGATCGCTTCAGGATAATTTCACTCTCATTTGATTGACAATTCGAAAATGATATACTACTAAAGTAAGCAAACGAATGCTGAGTTTTTTCGCGTGTGCTAATCACACATATATGACCGGCTCAAAACGCCATACAACGTGATGCTGGCTGTTCATCTGCAGAGGGCCGGTTTTATGGAAACGCCTGAACAACATCGGTAGTGGAGATAGTGCGCATGTTCTCATCACGACGGTTTCTCGTCTATTTTCTGGATCTTTTCCTGATTGTCGAATGTTATTTCCTGGCGATGATGATGGACAGGGATTTTGACCTTTCAGCTCTCCCCTCCGGCTCCTTTCAAAGAGTTATAACCATAGTGATTGTTGTACAGTCTCTCGTTTTCATCACCTCATCACTCTATCGCAGTATCTGGAAGTACGCTTCACTTCATGACATGATTGAGATTTTCAAGACTGTCACCATTGCCTGTATCCTGAGCGGCTTGGCCCTGCTTTTTTTTCGACAGAACGCTCACTTTTCACGGGTGGTTTTTGTGTTGGACTGGGTATTGTTACTGGCACAGGTGGCTGCATCGCGCCTCTGCTGGCGGGTTTTCAGAGAGCGCTACTCTGTGATGGGTAGTTTATTTCCCGCCACCAACGGCATGAACAGCAGCACTGGTAACGGCACCACCCGTCGCACCTTGATCGTGGGCGCAGGCGATGCAGGCAACATGCTGCTGCGGGAAATAAACAAAACAGCCACCAGCCCGTATCGAGTGGTGGGACTCATTGATGACGATGCTAAAAAACAGGGGATGTGCATGATGGGGGTGGAAGTACTCGGCACCACCACTGATCTCGGTTCCGTCATTACGAAACATGCAATTGAGAAGGTCATTATTGCCGTACCATCGGCAGGACCGAAGTTTGTGCGCAATCTGGTGAACCAATGTCAACAGTCCGGAGTGCGCTTCAAAATCATTCCGGGATTGAGTGAAATAATCAGTGGCAATGTGACGATTTCCCACGTCCGGGATGTGGAGATTGAGGACCTGCTGGGGCGGATGCCGGTGTCACTCGATGACCAGGCAATCGGCAGCTATCTGCGCGGCATGCGTGTTCTGGTGAGTGGTGCAGCAGGAAGTATCGGCAGTGAAATTTGTCGCCAAGTGGCTCAGTATTCACCCGCGTTGCTCGTTCTGCTGGACAGCGCAGAGACACCGCTCTATTACATCGAGCGTGAATTGGCAGCCCGTTTTCCAACTGTGCGTACGGTACCGTTCCTGTGTGATGTACGTAACCAGTTGCGGGTGGAGCAGATTTTTGACACGATAGTCCCCGAGGTAGTATTTCACGCTGCCGCATACAAACATGTTCCCCTGGTTGAGCATAACCCCGCCGAGGCGGTGCTCTGCAATATACTGGGGAGCATGAATATGGCCGTGGCGGCACAGCAGTTCGGTGTCAGCAATTTTGTCATGATTTCTACCGACAAGGCGGTCAATCCGACCAATGTCATGGGCACGACCAAGAGAGTGGCCGAGAAATTTATTCAATCTCTTGCAGACGGCAGCCAGACTAAATTTTCAACCGTACGGTTTGGTAATGTACTGGGGAGCAACGGCAGTGTAATTCCGGTTTTTATGGAACAGATACGCGCTGGCGGCCCTCTGACCATTACTCATCCGGATATCACCCGGTTTTTCATGACCATACCGGAAGCCAGCCAACTGGTTTTACAGTCAGCATGCTTTGGAAGCGGCGGTGAAATTTTTGTGCTGGATATGGGCGAACCGGTGCGAATCGTGGAACTGGCTGAGGAACTGGTTCGCCTGTCAGGTATGAAACCCCACACAGATATCGAGTTCGTATATACCGGATTGCGACCTGGTGAGAAATTGTACGAGGAACTCTTTTTCCGTGGAGAAAATATCCTCAAAACTCCGCATGCAAAAATTTATGTCCTGGCGCCGGCTTCTCAGGATTATGAACAGCTCTGCCAGCAACTGGAACGACTGTTGTGTGCTGCTCGTGACAATGATGTTGACCGCCTGCTGACGCTGTTGTGCGAGATAGTTCCTGAATACACACCGACACCGAACGGTACGTGCGAAACAAAACGGTGATCACTGCACGAGTTCTTTGATTTGTATGCTCCAGGAGGGCTATTTCGTGAAACATTTACACCTTATCCCGGCAACGTTAGTACTGTGTGTACTTGTTGTTTCATCGCATGTTTATGCTGCGTCCGTATCTATTCTCCCGACCGGAAATCCGGCATCGTTTTCGGTAGAAGGTTCGGGTATGGAAGGCGTTGCCGGCTTCCAGCTTGACATTGCATATGATGCAACGTCTCTGACATCCCCGACGGTAACCCAGGGGGCACTTGTATCCGGTGCGATGCTTGCTGCAAACACGTCTCGTCCCGGTATTATTAAAATTGCCGTTATCAGTACAAAGACATTTTCCAACAGCGGACAAATTGCAACGGTTACGTTTGCCAGTCAACGGGGTTCAGGCGGCATTACCTCGGCAACGGTCAGCATGATCAACAGTACAGGAGCAGCTGTCTCGGCTTCTGCCACTGTTGCCGGCGGGTTCGGCAGCAGTACGGCAGAACTTACGTCTACGCCCGGTGTTCCATTCAGCCAGCCCACACCATCAACCGTTACAACGACGCAGCGGCAAAACGATTCTCCTGCGACCCCCGGCACAGTTACCGGAACATCACAAACCTATCTTGGCACAGTAACACTGCCGACAGATCAGCAGCAGCGCGCTGACTCACAACCGGCACCTTCGCCTCCCTCTCCGGTGTATTCAGGAGAAACGGCAGCCGTCAAGACAACAGAGCAGACGCAGCCGGCGGGTAAGCCCGCCGCAGAAACCAAACCGGAAGAGACACCGCAATATGTCGCCTACAAGGGGATTTTAGATCGATTCAAGCAGTATAACGGCAGCAAAACTCTGGCATCTATGGCCGCGCTCTTTGACAAAAAAGTTGCACAATCTGTCAGCCAAAAACCGGCAATTCAGCTTAGTAACGGTAAAGACAGCGTGACTCTTACCGTGGACATTCCGGCCAGAATAAGCTCTTCACCAAACTTTGCCGTGAATGGCGGTACGCTGGTTACGTTTAAACAGGACAAACAGGTTAAAGGTCGCTGGACAGTTGAGGTTTTGCCTGAAGCTGACGCTGTGAAAGTCACCGTGACGCTCATTACCGGAAGTGATGAATTTGAATACCCGCTTACCGTTGTCGCGCCGGCAAAAACGGATCTCACACTTGATGCCCGTGGTTGGGACAGATTTATCACGGAAGTCGGCACAGAAGCAGCTCCATTGCACGATTTGAACAGCGATGGGGTGCGGGATTATATTGATGAGTTTATTTTTGTAGCCAATTATCTGATACTCAAGGCGGCACCCGTCAAACCAACGACAGGAAGAGGGTTGAAAAAATAAATTTTCCGGAGCGACAATAGCCTGCGGCGCTCCACCAAGTGCTCCCGATTTTCAAACGTCAGTTTCTTTGGTTCAGACATAATTTCAATCAGTTAGTAAATTTATTCTTTTTCATGGCGTCCGCTTTCTTGGCCTCAATACGCTTGGCTACTTCTTCGACGA
>JAYTVV010000013.1:0-49847 GCA_043743795.1 Geobacteraceae bacterium | reverse complement strand
CGCACCGTGACTTTTGATAAGTTCAGTGTCGGAGTATTCAAAAAAGGGCCGCCGGAAGCGGTCAGAATGATTTTTTTAATATCTTCGCTCCGGTGTCCTTCAATCGACTGAAATATGGCACTATGTTCGCTATCAACCGGAAAAAGCCGGACACCGAACTCTGCGACCAAGTCCATGAAAATATGTCCGGCTGTGACCAGAGTCTCTTTGTTTGCCAAGGCAATATCCTTGCGGGCGCGGATAGCGGCGGCTGTCGGGACCAGTCCGGCCGCACCGACAATTGCAGCTACTACCATTTCTGTTTCATCAGCTGTAGCGGCAGCAATCAGCCCTTCAACTCCACCCAGAATCGTGACGTCAAGGCCCCTGCAGAGCTCTTTCATACGGGGAACGTCATGGTGCGATGCAACGACTGCGATGCGTGGAGAAAAATGCCTGACCTGCCGCACGAAAAGTTCCAGATTTTTCCCCGCAGTTATAGCTATGACCCGGAATCGATCAGGGTGTGCGTCGACAATCTCAAGCGTACTGACTCCAATTGAGCCGGTAGAACCAAGAATAGAGATGTTTTTCATGGATCAGCCTTTAAAGAAGAAGAGCACATAATAGTAGGTAATCGGGGCGGCGAACAGGATACTGTCCAGGCGGTCAAGCACACCGCCATGACCAGGGATAAGCGTACCGGAGTCTTTGACACCGAAGCTGCGTTTTAACAGTGATTCAAATAAATCGCCGGCCTGACCGACTATGCCGATGACCAGAGCGGTAGCAATGGCGTCACTGATGGTCAACTGTGAAAAGAAGGTGAACTTTGCCAGCATGGTGCCGCCGATACTGCCAACGAGGCCGCCGACGGCACCTTCAATGCTTTTTTTAGGGCTGACCAACGGGTACAGGCGGTGCTTGCCGAATGCACTGCCGGTGTAATAGGCGGTTGAGTCATTGGTCATTACGATGAGCATGATAACAAACAGCCACTGGATACCGAAGGGAGTCTGTCTCAGCAGCACAAGGTGCATCAGCAGAAAAGGAATGTAGAGGAATGCCAGCAGCGCAAAGGCTGCTTCACCGGCTGCGGTTTCGATGGTGCGAATCCGGAACAGGAACAGCAATGAAAAACAGATAAAAAGAAGGCCGATTCCGGCGATAATGAGCCGGTCGCTCCCGCTCCCTGCAAAAGGAATAAAAATCAGCGACGACCCCGTCAGGGCAGCCAGCCACTGTTCCGGCTTTCGTGCAGGAAGTGCCATGCGATAGAACTCTGAAATACCAATGGCAGAAAGCAGTGCCAGCAGGCAGGCAAGGAGAAGTATACCACCCTTCAGGACAATCAGGATGATGAGAGGTAACAGGATACCTGCAGAAATCAGGCGTTTGATAGGCTGCCCCTTTGTGTTATCTGGTCGCCAGTCATGCCAAAGCGTCGTTCACGTGACTGGAAGTCGGCAAGAGCCTTGTGCAGTTCATTAATGGTGAAGTCGGGCCAGTTGGTATCAGTAAAATAAAGTTCGGTATAGGCAAGCTGCCAGAGCAGGAAGTTACTTATACGCATTTCACCACTGGTACGGATCAAAAAGTCAGGATCAGGCAGGCCGCCGGTGTCCAGATAACTTTCGAATAGTTTGGTGGTGATGTCGGCAGATGATATTTTGCCGTCTACGGCGTCCTGTGCGAGACGGACAGCGGCTCTGGATAACTCCTGTCTGCCTCCATAAGAGAGAGCCAGCGTCAATACCATTCCGGTGTTTGCGGCGGTCTTGCGTATGGCTTCATCCAAAGTTTCGTTGACATCATCAGGAAGGTCACTACGATTGCCGATGACGTTGTAGCGAATATTCTTACGCATCATGCGCGCAGTTTCCTGGCGGATATATTTTTTGAGCAGGGTCATTAAAGCCCGTACTTCCAGCGCCGGTCGAGACCAGTTTTCAGATGAGAATGCAAAAAGGGTCAAATATTTGATCCCGAGTAAGGACGCCTGCTCAACTACCATTTTTACCGTCTCAGCGCCCCGCTGGTGGCCGATAATACGCTTGAGCATGCGCTGCTGTGCCCATCGGCCGTTACCGTCCATAATGACGGCCAGATGAACCGGAAGTTTATGTGGATCAAGCGGAGTCATCAGACTTCCAGTACCTCTTTTTCTTTATGTGCAACCGTTTCATCCATCTTCAGTTCAAAGCTTTTGGTACATTCCTGAACATCTTTTTCGTACTTTTTAAGTTCGTCTTCAGTAATGGACTTGTCTTTTTCCAGTTTCTTCAGTTTGTCAATGGCATCACGGCGGATGTTTCTGATTGCAATTTTGTCATCCTCAGCTCTTTTCTTAAGCCCTTTTACAATTTCTTTGCGGCGTTCTTCCGTCAGAGGGGGAAGATTCAGGCGAATGGACTTACCGTCATTTGAAGGTGTCAGGCCAATGTTGGCGTTCATGATAGCCTTTTCAATAACCGGAATGATTTTGGATTCCCAAGGGGTAATTGTAATGGTGCGCGCCTCGGGAACTGCCAACGTTGCAACTTGGCTCAGGGAAGAGGTGTTACCGTAATATTCAACCGTGATGGAGTCCAAAATGCCGGTTGTTGCCCGGCCGGTACGAATTTTTTGAAATTCATTTTTCAGGACACCTAACGTTTTTTCCATATGAATCTTCATGTCATCAAGCACGTTCTTTGGCATGTTACTCTCCTTGTACGATGGTTCCGATCTCTTCACCGCAGATAACTTTTTTGATATTACCTTCTGTTGTCAGATCAAAAACAATAATTGGCAAATTGTTGTCCATGCAGAGTGAAATGGCAGTAGCATCCATAACCTGCAACC
Organism: Geobacteraceae bacterium; assembly: GCA_043743795.1. Lineage (GTDB taxonomy): Bacteria > Desulfobacterota > Desulfuromonadia > Geobacterales > Pseudopelobacteraceae > JACRCG01. Next base: position 47,024 of record JAYTVV010000013.1, on the reverse strand, counting down.
CTTTTTTGAGAACGTCAATGTAGGACAGTTTGGATATTTTAACCGCATCAGGATCTTTCTTGGGGTCGGCGGTATAGATTCCATCAACCTTTGTTCCCTTGAGGATAACCTGCGCATTTATTTCCATTGCCCGCAAACTTGCGGCGGTGTCAGTCGTGAAGTAAGGATTACCGGTTCCTGCACCAAAAATGACAACTCTCCCTTTTTCGAGGTGTCTCATTGCCCGGCGTCGGATGTATGGCTCGGCGACCTCCTGCATAGCGATAGCCGATTGGACGCGGGTTGAAACGCCTTGCTTCTCAAGAGCATCCTGCATTGCCAGGGAGTTGATAACCGTTGCCAGCATTCCCATGTGATCGGCACTTGTACGATCCATCCCTTTGGATGAGGCCGCCAGGCCGCGGAAAATATTGCCGCCGCCAATGACAAGAGCCAATTGTACGCCGTTGGCGACAACTTCCTTGATCTCACAGGCAATGGCATTCAGCGTTTGCGGGTCAATGCCATAGCCAAGATCACCAGCCAGTGATTCACCAGAAAGCTTCAAAAGTACCCGGGTGTAGGATTTTCTGCCCATAGTGTGCCTCCGGAATTTTGATGCACGCATAAGAATTTACGTCAATGGTGCAGCGAAAGGGAAATGAATAAAAAAAAGCCGACCATTTCAGGCCGGCTTCAATGAATAGGATTAGAGGCCGGCAGCTGCCGCGACCTCGGCGGCAAAGTCACATTCCTTCTTTTCCAGGCCCTCACCGAGGGCATACTTTGTAAAACGGCTGATGGTGATTGTCGTACCGAGTGCTTTACCCGTTTCAGCTGCTAATTGCTGAATAGTCTTGTCGGTGTCTTTGACAAACTGTTGTTCAACCAGGCATATATCCGCATAGAACTTGTTAACCTGACCGTCGATGATTTTTTCAATAATATTTTCAGGTTTTCCGGTTTCACGGGCTTTAGCGCGGTAGATATCTTTTTCCCGCTCAAGCACGTCCGCGTCAACTTCACTGCGCTGAACATACAGCGGTGAAGCGGCAGCAGCATGCATGGAGACATCTTTAACAAAAGCGGCAAAGAGCGGATCTTTGGCGGCAGCGGCATTATCGCAGGTAGCCTCAACCAAAACGCCGATTTTCCCACCGGCATGAATGTAGGATCCTATTGCGCCTGCACCCGGAACTGCATAGCTGCTGAAACGGCGAATCTGCATATTTTCACCAATGACGGAAATTGCCTCATTCAGCATGACTTGAATTGTTTTGCTGCTGTCACCACAATACGACTGAGTGAAAAGTTCTTCAACAGATGCAGGGTTGGCCTGCAGAATGTGATTCGCTATGTCTTTTACAAAGCCCTGAAAGATTTCGTTTTTCGCAACAAAATCAGTTTCACTATTGATTTCAAGCAAAACACCTTTCGTACAATCAGCAGATACAGCAGCAGCAACCATACCCTCTGTTGCAGCGCGTCCGGCTTTCTTTGATGCGGCTGCAAGACCTTTTGTACGCAGGAAGTCTACTGCCTGGTCAAAATTACCCTCTGTCTGTTCAAGTGCTTTCTTGCAGTCCAGCATTCCGGCACCGGTAGATTTTCTCAATTCAGAAATTTGTGCAGCTGTTACAGCCATTCTATCCTCCTATCCTGTCACAACAGGACTTAGTATATGTAAGTATAATTTATTCGCCGGTTACTTCTGCTGCAACTTCTTCAGGTGCGTATTCTTCGGTTCCTTCGGTATCTGTCTGTAGAGCTGTCTTACGAGCCTGGATCCCTTCGAGAACGGCATCTGCCATTTTTGCGGAGAGCAGACGGATCGCGCGAATCGCGTCATCGTTACCCGGAATAACATAATCAATTGGATCAGGGTCGCAGTTTGTATCAACAACAGCAACGACAGGAATTCCGAGCTTATTGGCTTCCTGAACAGCAATCTCTTCGTTTTTAGGATCGATAACGAACATAACGCCAGGGAGTTTGCTCATTGATTTGATGCCGCCAAGAGTCTTTTGCAGTTTTTCGCGGTCGCGCGTAAATTGCAGCGCCTCTTTTTTTGTGTAGGCATCGATGGTGCCGTCTTCAAACATGGCATCAATTTTCTTGAGACGATCGATACTCTGCTTTACGGTGGAGAAGTTGGTCAGCATTCCGCCCAGCCAACGCTGGTTGACATAGTGCATACCGCAACGGGTTGCTTCATCGGCGACTGAATCTTGAGCCTGCTTTTTTGTGCCGACAAACAGAACCGTGCAGCCATCCTGGGCAGATTCTTTAACGAAGCTGTAGGCTGTTTTGAAGTAACGAACAGTTTTCTGCAGATCGATGATGTAAATTCCGTTACGAGCCCCAAAGATATAAGGTTTCATCTTGGGATTCCAGCGCTTTGTTTGGTGACCAAAGTGGACACCGGCTTCCAACAGTTCTTTCATGCTGATACTTGACATATGTTTCTCCTTTGGTTTTTCCTCCGCTTCGCCGAATCCCCGACATCTATAGGGACACCACTGGATCTATTGAAGCGTGTGAAATGAATAGCGGGGTTTTATAGCATAAGCAGCTACGAGATGGCAATGCAAAATTGAGGTTCATTCAAAAGTAATTTTACCTTCTTGAATGCAATTATCGGGGATATAACAGGTCAGAACTATTTGTCATCGTTTGCAATATACAGGAGGATCTCCGTACGGCGGTTCTTGCTACGACCTTCTGCCGATGCGTTGTCAGCAATCGGAATGGTTTTTCCAAATCCCTTTACAAAAACCTTTGATGCATCCACTCCCTCATTACTTACAAGATAGGTGGCTGCTGCAACGGCTCGTTTCAGAGACAGTTCCATATTGTAGATGAGTGAACCGCTGCTGTCAGTGTGCCCATCAACCCTGATAAATGACCACTTATTATCGGTTCTTACCTTCTCTGCTACTTCTGAAAGCATTTTCTTGCCGCTTTTTGAAAGAGTTGACGAGTCAAGTTCGTACATATCGTCAGTCAGTTTAAACTTACGATAGAGTTTTACCTTTTTCGCAAGTGCAATGTCAGCCTCTGAAATGGTACCGATTTTTGATACTTCCTTTGATACTCCCTTCACATCAACACCATACAGCGGCGTAACTCCATAAAGACGTCCTACGGTATATTCGACCGCAACGACTTCCTGATCAACGTCTTTTGGCGGGACGATAGGAACGTCATCATCGTTGGCCTTTTCTGCGACTTGGACCGGGATCACTGGAGATGTCAGGTTCGACGAGGCCTGTTGCGGTGCGATCAAAATCTGACCATAAGGTTTTATCAGAAACTCTTCTTCGTCAGACTTGACTTCAACTTCGAGTGTGCTGGCCGGAGAAATTTTAGCGGCGGTTGATTTCAACAGCAGGGTGGAGATCGGTATTATTTTAAGGGGTTTGAGTGCCTCTTTCGTCTTGTCTTTAACCGTTGCCCTTCGTCCGATGGAAGGGATCGGCTTTACATAACTTCCGATTCCCTGACACGAACTTATGCCGAAAATAAATTTTATGCTGGGGTCGTGTGGGCCTAATCCGGTGCCAATAGAGGTGTTTAAGGTTAAATGCGGGGAAAGGTAATACTGTGCTCCGGCGGATATTTCCATGGACGTGCTGGAAGTAGCCGGGGGATCTGCAAAATAATGATGATTGGTTTCGGCTGTGAATTCACCGAGCAGTTTCAGGCGAGGTATGAGCATATAGTCTGCGCCGACACCAAAAGTATAACCATTGTCACGCTTTGTATCTGCTATCGATCCGGCTATTACATAGCCTGCGGTGATGTGGGCGCTCGCAGCATCCGTATTAAAGGAAGCAATGAGTTTGCTTGAGAGATCTGTTACACCATCATTTGTACGGACTTCTGAAACATGCCGCTGAACCAGAAAATCAGCGGCGACCTTGAACGGTGCGGTGCGGTTACCCCAAAATCGTAATTTTGTTCCTATATCAAGTGAGCCGCCCATACTGGAGACGTCTTCATCACCATTGAACAAAATATTGGGATACGAACCATAAATCTCCCAAAATGTACCGATGCCAAGAGTTAATGAAACGGGAAGTACCGAAGAACTTTTTTGAGAAAAATGTTTGTTATCACTGTAGCAAGACCACGCACCGATACAGATGTTACCGGCATCAAGAGTCTCTGCAGAAGGGACGTTGATAAGGCCGCTTGAGCCTCCATGAGTAGGATTGGCAACTGCATACGCAGGTGCTAGACATACCGCTAAAAATATAACAATATATTTAATCATGAGTTGCCAGAGGCTTTGAAAAGTGGATTATTCAGCTGTTATTCTTGATTTATCATACCTGCCGACAATACGATTATTAAAATATGAAATCAAGTGAATTTATAAGTATGCATTCAGTGGGCAGCTTTTTATGCATTGTCTGCAGTCGGCGCATAACGCACCATCAGACAGTAGAGCCGTTTTACGAAAACCGGAGACTTGGAGGGAGATTAAACGGAGATGGCATGCTGCTACGCAGCGACCGCATCCACTGCAGAGTTCCCTGCTGATTTTTGGCGTACTCGAGACGTTGTCTACAGTCCCAAATCCATCTGTTTCCATGTGAACTCTGGTTTTGTCTGTTTGCGGTTAAATGGGTAATAACGGGGGCATTTGGCAACAATAGCATTTCCGGCCTGTTTGCAAGTACGACGGCAGGATGTGCATAGTTTGTTTGGCGATGGGCAATGTGCTGCGGTTTTTACGTTTTTTTTCATACACGTACCGAACAGATCTCCGAGGTTTTATTCAATCACGTTTTAGTCAAACCTCGGAGACCTGTCTTCTCTTGGATGTTTTTATCTATTCAACAAGTTTGACCCATCCAAACTCATCCTTCAGTTTTCCCGTCTGAATACCCGTCAAGGTGTCATACAGCCGTTGGGTTATTGCTCCTACCTTTCCACCGGTCAATTGTAAACACTCTTCCTTGTAACAGAGTTTCCCGACCGGGGTAATGACAGCCGCAGTGCCACTCCCGAAGGCTTCGGTCACCTTGCCCGAGCGAATGTCAGCCATCAGATCATTTACGTCGATCTTTCGTTCCTCGATCGTATATCCCAGCGTTGGAGCCAGCTTCAATACGGAATCGCGGGTAACTCCAGACAGGATCGAGCCGTCGAGCGGAGCGGTAACAATATGAGTGCCGTAGGCAAAAAACATATTCATGGCACCGACTTCCTCAATATAGCGCCGCTCCCGGCCGTCCAGCCAGAGTACCTGATCATATCCTTTTTTCTTTGCTTCGAGCCCTGCCTTAAGTGAGCTTGCGTAATTGCCGCCGGTTTTGGCTTCGCCGGTTCCTCCAGGAACCGCACGCACATAATAATCCTCCACCATTATGTTTATCGGATTGAATCCGGCCGCATAATATGCGCCTACCGGCGAGAGGATGACATAGAAATAGCAATGTTCGGATGGCTTTACCCCCAATACCGGTTCAACTGCAATCATGGTCGGACGTATATAAAGCGATGTGCCGTCAGCGGTCGGTATCCAATCGCGTTCCAGGGAAACAAGTTGCTCGATTCCTTTCAGGAACAGTTCTTCCGGCACTTGCGGAAGACAGATCCGATCGCTGGACTGATTGAATCTGCGGGCGTTCATCTCGGGACGAAACAGAGCTATGCGGCCATCTTCCCATTTGTAGGCTTTGAGACCTTCAAAAATTTCCTGAGCATAATGAAAAACGAGACAAGCCGGATCAAGTACAAAAGGGGCGTACGGCTCAATCCGTGCGTCACACCATCCCTGACCTGCTTTCCACTCAACAATCAGAATTCGATCGGTGAAATATTTACCAAAACCAAGTTGGGACTGATCAGAAATTTTTGCCTTCATCTTCTCAGTCGGCAACGGAACAATTTTTATTTCCATGATATTGCCTCCAGTTATCAATAAATTCGGTTGATTTCGTATTTCGGAGCCAGCATTTTAGTGGAAACTATCATATATCAGCATGTTGCGGCAAGTTGAAAATCCTGAGTCGAATAAACCGGAATACGCGCTGTAACGGAATTTATTCTCTGATAAAAATATGTAGAAAATATTTTCTAACATACTCATTGACAAAGTTTATCCAATCTGTTTTAGTGCCGCCATTGCGACGTATAACTATTTAAAATAACTGAATTATTTTAGTTTTGCTAAATAAATTTATCAAGGAGAATATCAATATGGAAAAATATCGATTCAGAAAAGTCATGGCAGCAAACAGGGGTGAAATTGCCATCCGTATTTTTCGCGCCTGCACAGAGTTGGGTATTGGTACCGTTGCACTGTATTCCGAAGAGGACAAGCTTTCCCTGCATCGCTATAAGGCTGATGAAGCGTATCTTATTGGTAAGGGTAAATCACCAATTGACGCCTATCTCGGTATTGATGAAATAATCGCGCTGGCACTCAAGGCAGATGTTGATGCTATTCATCCCGGCTACGGTTTTCTGGCTGAGAATGCCGAGTTTGCTGAGGAGTGCCGTGTAAATGGTATCGTTTTTATTGGCCCTTCAGCTGATATGATGCGCTCATTGGGTGATAAGGTCTCCGGGAGAAAAGCTGCGATAGCTGCCGGTGTCAGTGTCGTTCCCGGGACTGAAAATCCGATCGAAAAAGAAGAAGATGCCTTGATATTCGCCAAGGAACACGGCTATCCAATTATCATCAAAGCGTCTGCGGGCGGCGGTGGTCGTGGTATGCGTGTTGCCAACAATAAAAAAGAACTGCTTGAGGGACTTGTTGCAGCAGGTAGTGAGGCGAAGGCTTCTTTTGGTAACGCCGAAGTATTTCTGGAGCGCTACCTGGCACATCCGAAGCATATTGAAGTGCAGGTACTGGGAGACAATTACGGCAATTTGGTACATTTTTTCGATCGTGACTGCTCCGTACAGCGGCGTCATCAGAAAGTAGTCGAATTTGCGCCGTCCCTCTCCCTGACACAAACCCAGCGTGAGGACCTCTGCACAGCGGCACTCAAAATAGCGGGACACGTCAAGTATCGTAATGCCGGGACTATCGAGTTTCTGGTGGACACCGAAGGAAAACACTACTTTATCGAGATGAATCCTCGTATCCAGGTTGAGCATACGGTAACTGAGATGATTACCGGCCGTAATCTGGTTCAAAACCAAATTCTGGTCGCTTGCGGTCACAAACTTTCTGACCCTGAAATCAACATTCCATCCCAGAGTGCCATTGATATGCGCGGATATGCAATTCAGTGCCGCATTACCACTGAAGATCCTGCCAACAATTTTGCCCCTGATTTTGGGACTCTTACTACGTATCGTTCGGCTGCCGGCTGCGGCATTCGTCTGGACGCCGGCAATGCCTTTACCGGCGCCAAAATCACGCCGCATTATGATTCACTGCTGGTCAAGCTCAGTGCCTGGGGACTGACATTCAGTGAAGCTTCAAATATTATGAATCGCGCTCTGCAGGAGTTCCGGGTGCGCGGGGTAAAAACTAATATTGGTTTCCTCGAAAACGTCGTCAATCATCCGGTTTTTCTTCGTGGCCAGTGTGACACCTCCTTTATTGAAAAGCATCCTGAACTGCTTCATTTCCGAGAAAAACAGGATCGTGCCAGTAAAGTACTCAACTTCCTTGGTGAAGTTATTGTCAACGGTTCGCCCGGCGTAGCGAAACCGCTTAAATCCGGAGAGCTCATTGAAGCCCGCGTTCCTTTTGTCGATGCAAAAAGGCCCCGACCGGCAGGCAGTAAAGATCTTTTTATGCAATTGGGGGCTGAAGGTCTCTCTAAATGGATTCTGGAGCAAAAGAAGCTATTGATCACTGATACGACGATGCGCGATGCTCACCAGTCCAATCTGGCAACCCGTGTACGTAGCTATGACATTCTCAAAATAGCTGAGCCGACCTCATACCTGGGCTCCGAACTGTTTTCGCTGGAGTGCTGGGGTGGGGCTACGTTTGACGTTTCGATGCGCTTTTTGAAAGAAGATCCGTGGCAGCGGCTGCATAAACTGTCGGAACTGGTTCCCAATATCCTGTTCCAGATGCTGTTGCGTGGTTCAAATGCGGTTGGTTACACCAATTATCCTGATAATGTCGTCCAGAAATTTGTTGAAGAAGCTGCAGATTCCGGCGTTGATATTTTCCGTATTTTTGACTCACTCAACTGGACAACCGGCATGAAGGTTGCCATGGATGCGGTGCGTAAATCAGGGAAGATTTGTGAGGCAGCCATCTGCTACACCGGCGACATCAACGATCCGAAACGGGATAAATATCCGCTTGAGTATTATGTGAATATGGCGAAAGAGCTGGAAAAGATGGGTGCTCATATTCTGGCGATCAAGGATATGGCCGGCCTGCTCAAGCCGCTGGCGGCCTACAAACTGGTCAAAGCGCTCAAAGAAAACATTGGCATTCCAATTCATCTGCACACTCATGACACCTCATCAAACGGCAGTGCCATGCTGCTGAAAGCCTCTGAGGCCGGAGTAGATATCGTTGACGCTGCACTTTCCTCATTGTCCGGCCTTACCGCCCAGCCAAACCTGAATGCACTGGTTGCATCATTGGAAGGAAGCGAACGCGATCCTCTCGTCAATGCTCCGGGGCTTCAGAAATTGGCAAACTACTGGGAAACCGTTCGTGATTACTATTCCCCCTTCGAGTCCGGTCTCAAAAGCGGCACAGCCGAGGTCTATCATCACGAAATTCCAGGTGGCCAGTATTCAAACTATAAGCCACAGGTTGCCGGTCTTGGTCTGATCGAGCGTTGGGACGATTGCAAAGAGATGTATCACAAGGTCAACATGATGTTCGGAGATATTGTCAAAGTAACTCCGTCATCCAAAGTTGTTGGCGACATGGCGATGTTTCTTGTCAAAAACAATCTGGAACCTGAAGATGTGTTTACCACGAAAGAAGATCTGGCATTTCCCGAATCAGTTGTCGGTATGTTCAAAGGAATGCTTGGTCAGCCGTACCAGGGGTGGCCGGTTGAGCTCCAGAAAATAATTCTGAAGGGAGAACAGGCGATTACCTGCCGCCCCGGCGAGTTATTGGAACCGGTTGACTTTGAGGAAGAGAAGTTGAAGCTGGAAGAAAAACTGGGCCACCGTGTCGATGATCGGGCGCTCGTTTCAGCTATCCTCTACCCGAATGTGTATCCTGAATTTGACCGTCACCGTGTAGAGTTTTCCGATATTTCGGTAATTCCGACTCCAATATTCTTTTATGGCCTCGAACCTGGCCAGGAAACTTCATTGGATATTGAACAGGGCAAGACTCTGATTATTAAACTTAACGCCATTGGAAAAGTACAAAATGACGGTACTCGAACTGTTTACTTTGAGTTGAACGGAAATAACCGTTCGGTTGTGATTCGGGATCAGGCAGTATTAAGTGACCAGGCTGTTCGTGTGAAGGCTGAAAAAGGCAATCCCTGTCACATTGGGGCGCCGATGCCGGGTAAAGTGTTGAAAGTGAACGTCAAGGCGGGTGATGCAATCAAGGTCGGAGACGTACTGATGGTAACTGAGGCGATGAAGATGGAAACTAACATCAAGGCCAAAGCGGATGGTGCGGTGGCCGACGTGAAGTTTAAAGAAGGTGATAAAGTTGAGAAAGAAGATCTGGTGATTGTTGTAACGGAATAGAACTTCTCGATGTGAAATTGCTGACGCCCCGCTTCCGAAAGGAGGCGGGGCGTTTTTTTTGCCGATGAGCCGGTTCAGATGCTTTCAATAAATAATAGTGCCGGATCCGCAAGATAGCCGACGACCCGGGTCAGAAACCGGGCAGCGGTTACACCGTCGGTAATCCTGTGGTCAAAAGTCAGGGAAATGGGGAGTATTGTGCGGATGGTAATGGTGCCGCCATGCACCCAGGGGCGCTCGGCGATGCGGCCGAACCCCATGATGGCCACATCGGGCCAGTTGATGATCGGGGTGGCGAACAGCCCGCCGAAATGGCCGAAGTTGGTGATGGTGAAGCTGCTCCCCTTCATCTCCTCCAGAGTGATGGTCCGTGCATGGGCTTTTTGCCCCAATACTTGAATTTCAGCCGCCAGGTCGAGGATGCTTTTCTGCTCTACGTTGCGGATAACCGGTACCATCAGGCCGTCGGGGGTTTCAACGGCGATGCCGAAGTGGTACTGCTTTTTCAGGATAATTGTCTCCCCGGCATCGTCGATGGAGGCATTGAAGGCTGGGTAGTCGCGTAGGGCATGTTGTACCGCCTTGATGAAAAAAGGGAGGAAGGTCAGGTGCGTATCGTGGCTTTCGACCACCTCCTGCTCGCGACTGCGCAACAGGGACAGGTCGGTGATGTCGGCTTCCTCCATGACGGTGACAAAGGCGGTGCGCTGCTGGGATGCCAGCAGATTACGGGCTGTGGTGCGCCGGATGCCCCTCAGCGGCAGGCGCTCAACCGGCCCGGAAGAAGAGTCGTCGACCGGAACGGCAGGTGCGGACCGGTCCAGGTCTTCAGGGGTGATGCTGCCATGGGGGCCGCTGCCGCGAAGCGTCTGCAGGTTGATACCCCGCTCACGGGCCAGCCGCCGTACCAGGGGAGTGGCTTTGACGTCATCGTGTGTGGTGGCCTGTCCGGCTGTCAGTACGTCATCCGCCTCGGGAAGTTCGCCGACAATGCCGACCGATCGCGGATGCGCCGGCGGCACCGGTTCATCACTGATAGTCATAAGGATGTCACCAACCCGGATAACATCACCTTCCCGTCCGTGCAGTCGGGTAACAATGCCGCCATGGGGGGAAGGGACTTCGACGATCGCTTTATCGGTCTCTACTTCGGCTACGCTCTGATGTTCGTTGACATGTTTCCCCTCGGTTATCAGCCACCTTCGCAGTTCGACTTCAGCAATGCCTTCACCCAGATCGGGAAGTTTAAATTCATAGTGCATGGTCAGTACCTCATGACGTCGTCGATTGCCGCGCTGATTTGTGTCGTAGACGGCAGGTAATGGTCGATCCGTTTGGGGAGCGGCAGCACTACATCCGGTGCTGTCACCCGCAGTATCGGCGCCCGCAGTTCCAGGATCGCCTCCTCGGCAACTGTAGCGGCGATCTCGGCACCCGGGCCGCCTGATTTGACTGCCTCATGGACGATCACCAGTCGGCCGGTTTTCCTGACCGAGGTCAGCAGCGTCTCCCAGTCAAAGGGAGTCAGGGTCTGAGGATCGATTATCTCGACGGAATGGCTTGTCTCCGCTTTGAGTACCCGCTCCAGCATGCTCCCCCAGGCAACTACCGTCACATCCGTTCCAGGCTGGACGATTCTGGCGCTTCCGAGCGGGATGGTGTAATCCCCCTCCGGGACTTCCTCGCGCAGCATCCGGTAGAGACGGGTCGGTTCCAGAAAAACCACCGGGTCCGGATCGCGGATTGCCGCGAGCAACAGCCCCTTGGCACTGTACGGGCCGGACGGAATGACCACCTTTATGCCCGGCAGATGGCAGAGCAACGCCTCGCTGCTCTCTTCGTGCATTTCCGGAGCTTTGATGCCGCCGCCATAGGGCGTCCGAATCACCAGTGGACAGGTAAAGCGACCGTGAGAGCGTGTTCTCAGGCGGGCCGCATGGGAGTAAATCTGATCCAGGGCGGCGTAGATGAAGCCCATGAACTGGATCTCAGCAACGGGTCGCAGTCCGTAAGCCGCCATGCCGATTGCAGCACCGACGATCCCTGATTCGGAGAGGGGAGTGTCAATGACCCGCTCATTGCCGAAGAGGTCCAGCAGGCCCTCGGTGACGCGGAAGACGCCGCCGTCGCAGCCGACATCTTCACCCAGCAGTACGACCCGGTCGTCGCGTGCCATTTCCTGGCTCAATGCCTGATTGATCGCCTGTACCATCGTGAGCAGAGCCATGTCAGATCCCCTTTCGCTGTGCGCTCTGGCGCTGTCCGGGGAGTGACAGCGTCTGCCGGAACATATCATCCGGGTCGGGCGATTCTGCAGACTCCATGACGGCAATTGCCGCGTCGATGTCGTCTGTCGCCTGCTGCCGGGTCTTTGTGGCATACGTTTCGTTCCAGAGTTCACGTATTTCCATATAACGCTCCAGTCGGAGCAGCGGGTCGAGGGCGCTCCAGACAGCCACCTCTTCGGCTGAACGGTACCGTCCGGCGTCGTCCGAGGTGGTGTGATCGGCAACCCGGTAGGTCAGGCACTCGATAAAGGTCGGGCCGCCCCCGCTTCTGGCCTTCTGCACGGCATCACGAGTGGCTTTGTAAACGGCGAAGACGTCGTTGCCGTCCACCCGCACTCCCTCAAATCCGTAGGCCAGCGCCTTCTGTGCCAAGGTGGCGGCCGCCGTCTGGCCGCTCAGGGGCACTGATATTGCCCACTGATTGTTCTGGCAGATAAAGACCAGCGGCAGTCGGTAGACCCCGGCCATGTTGAATCCTTCGTGGAAGTCCCCTTTTGAGGTGGCTCCGTCGCCGAACCAGGCTGCTACTGCAATCGGATCGTGACGGTAGCGGGCTGCCATGGCAACGCCGACGGCATGAGGGATGTGGGTGCCCACCGATACGCAGACCGGGAAGATATTCAGTGACGGCGGCGACTGTTGTCCACGCTCATCGCCGTTCCAGTATTGAAAAATTTGATTGATGGGGTAGCCGGAGGTCAGTTGGACCCCCATTTCACGGAAGGAGGGGAAGAGCCAGTCACCCGGTTGGAGTGCAAACGCACTCCCCACCTGAGCCGCTTCCTGTCCCAGGCTGGGAGGATAGGTGCCGAGCCGTCCTTCGCGCTGCAGGGCGATCGCACGCTGGTCGAAGGTTCTGGTCAGCACCATCAGTTCGTACAGCCGCCGGATATCCCCGTCAGGCAAGGGGGGCATCAGAGCTTCATCGATACTTCCGTCCGGTGCGAGGATGCTCAGGCGATGAACTTCAAATGCGGCGCAGACGCTGACAGGCATGGCAACAGTAACCTCCGGTGGAGATGTCTCTGATTCAAGAATACCTTAATACGGTAGTAGTTTCCAGCGCAGATACATCTCCTCGACCTTGTCTCGTGCCCAGGGTGTCCGCCGCAGAAATTTCAGGCTGGACGAAATGCTTGGGTCGTGGGTAAAGCAGCGGATAGCGATGTTTTTACCCAATTCCTCCCAGCCATACTGCTCCACCAGATCGGAAAGGATCATTTTCAAGGTTATGCCCTGCAGAGGATCACTGCTGTTTTGACCTGTCATCGTACTATTTCTCTCCCATTCCCAACTGCAATTGTAAACCAGGAAACCTTTTTAGCGTTCTCATACCTCAATACGGAACGCAACTCCGCCCTCAATATTACAGGCAGTCAGGTTGCCCCCCATATTCTGCTCAATAATCATCTTTGACATATATAAACCGATGCCGGTACCCTGTGTCTTTTCTTTGGTGGTAAAATACGGATCAAATATCCGGGGCAGTACATCGGTGCTGATGCCGCCACCATTATCAGAAATCGTAACTACGGAACGGTCATCTTTTGTGGAAATACTGATATCGATGTGCGGTTCTGATACATGTCGCTCCACCAACACCTCCTTTGCATTACTGAGTATGTTGAGCAGAACCTGTGCATATTCGTTACTGTAGCCAAAAACGTTTACCTCGGGTTTTCCGGCGATGGAGATGCTGATATTCTTGTCAATGAGGCTGGGGCTTACGAATGCCACTGCCTTTGCCACGGCTTGATTGGCGGTAAAGATACTCTTTTCCTTGTCCTGGCGGAAAAAATACCGAAAATCGTTGATAGTCTGGGACATGTGCAGAATAACGTCCATTATCCGTTCAACCTCATGATCCAGTTTGCTCTGCGACAGATTTCTGCATTCGGGCAAGCCCTGAATGATGAGCCCGATCAGATTAAGCGGCTGACGCCACTGGTGGGCGATGTTGTTGATCATTTCCCCCATTGACGCCAGTCGGTTCTGCTGAATCAGGGTCTGATCTTTCTGCCGCAGTTCTTTTACCGCAGCATCAATACGTGCTTCGAGGGTATGGTTCAGAGATTCGAGCAGGTGCTGTTTATCTGCCAGGTCCTCCTGCACAACCTGCCGCTCGGCAATTTCATCTTCGAGCATAACCGCTTTTTCGTGCAGCAACGTCTGTGAACGATTCAGCTCACCGATATTCTCTTCCAGAGCACGTGCCATTTCATCAAATGCGTGTCCCAGTTCGCCCAATTCACCGCCCATAACCTGTCTGCCCACTCTGGCCTTTAAATTGCCGCCGGCAATCTGCTGCGAAACCGTTTGCAACCTTTTAACCCGGTCAACGATGGAACGTTTGCCGATAAAAATAGCGAAAATCAGGGCAGACATGACAAAGGGCACCATTATGCCGATATTGTACATGAGACGCCGGTTTGCTTTGGCTACAGCCGCCTTGATTGATATCCCCGCCCGCACGTACATGTAGGGAGTCTGTTCATCCGGCAGGCGCAGTTTGCGGTAGGTGGTAATACGTCGGTCACCATCGGCGCGCACAAATTCATAGGTGTCCCGATCCGGTCCTTCTTCCATTTTTTTCAGATCTGCTGTTAACATCGGTTCGCCGACATTGCGGCCGTTCTCACTGCCCCGGCCCAGAATGATCCCGTTGTGGTCGACCAAAATATAGTTGGAATTAAACGGTAACTGAGACCGTTTCAGTATGGATTTTAAAACATCCAGATCAAAACTGATCATCACAATACCACGGAAAATATCGTGATCGATAAGGGGATAGGCCATAGCGATGGTCGGCTTATGTGAAATGGTGCCAACGATGAACTCGCCGGACGAAAAGTGTCGCGTTGCCCGGGCGTTCCTGAAATAACGCCGCTCAGCAAGTGACAGCGGGGAGGTGAAGGGAAGTCCCGAAACCCAGACTGTGCCGGTGTCATCGGTAATGAGAATGTTCAGGTATTGGGGATTCTTTTTAAGGGTGTTGTTGATGATTGATTGTACCGTGCCTGAGTCGCGATTGACCACATCCGGCAGTTCCGACAGGAAACCGCCCAACTGTTGGGCTTCATGTACAAGGCTTTCCTGCCCGGCGGCAAGGTTGTCAGCAAGTTTCTGGGTTTCTATGGCTGCTTTGCGATAGTCATCATCGCGCTCCTTGAGGCCGGAATACACGATTATTCCAAGGGCCGGTAGTGTCAGCAGGATGGCTAGCGCAATCAGTTGCACGCGTATTGACAGGTTTGAAAATACAGGGGTGAGCATTGTTTTCCTCAAAGTGCTTGTCCAAGCGGAACATATATCTAGAGTTGCAAATACTAGTACACTATTACAGGCGCGACAATCCCCAATATACAAAATATATGGTTTAACGGAAAACTCTCCGTGCGAAAGTCCGGTTCCTGTTTACCCGGAAGATGCTAATGCTTTTGACTCGTTCGTGGGTCTGACGTATAATCCGCCTTCCGACCGGTCGTCATCGTCGCCTGCCGCTCCCTACTATCGCTGTACAAGGAACATTTGAATGCAATTTATAATCGCCCCCTTCTTTCCCGATACAATCGATGCCGTTGGTGATGCCGGTATGGCCAGTTTTGATGAAAAGCGGCCGCTGTATCTCTCCGGCTGCAAAAACTTTTTGGCACAGTATCGTGAAGAGATCAGGCAGCTGCACAGCAACGGTGCCAGTGGCAGCGATGTCACTCATCTGCTCAGCGATATGATGGACGAATTACACAACGAACTATTTCTTTCCATTATCTATGACCTCAGCGGCGGTGACGCCATGCGGGAACATATCACGTTGGTGGCAGTGGGAGGTTACGGCCGCGGGGAGCTGAACCCTTATTCTGATATCGACATAATGTTTCTGCATGACGGCACTCTGCCGGTTGCTATCGTTGAGGATATCGCTCAGAAGCTGCTCTATTTTCTGTGGGATATGCGTCTGGATGTCGGCTATTCGGTGCGAAAAATTGCCGACTGTATCGAAATGGCGGCGGCCGACGGTACTGTTAAAACTGCGTTGATGGATGCCCGATTTCTTTCAGGAAGCCGGCCGTTGTTCGCCGAACTTACCAAAGTTATATTCAGCCAGATTCTGCCGAAATCGAGTGACTCATTCATCAAGGAAAAAGTGGCGGATATGAAGAGTCGCCGAGAAAAATACGGCGCAACGGTCTATCTCCTGGAGCCCAATCTGAAAGAGGGTGAGGGGGGTCTTCGTGACCTGCAGACCGCTATCTGGGTGGCGCGCGTCAAATATAAGTTTACCGATTTCCGTGAGCTGATCATCAAGGGAATCATGAACGATGAAGAGCTGGAAGCCTATCACGCGGCACTCGACTACCTCTGGCGCATCCGCAATGAGCTGCACTACTTCAACGGTCGCAAAAATGATCAGCTAACCTTTGATGCGCAGGTTCATCTTGCCGGTTTCTTGGGGTATGAAGACGGCGTGCTGGTACTGGCCGTGGAAGATTTTATGCGGGATTACTACCGTCAGGCCAACAAGGTTGAACATTTCACTTCCAGTCTTATTTCACGCTGCGTCTGGCGCGACGAAGGCGCTTTGAAGATACTGGGCTATTTTGTGCGCAGACCGGTCGGTGACGGCTGTTTTGTACTTAAAGGAGAATTGATTGTCCCGGATGAATCTGTTGTCGAGAGAAATCCGAATGTATTGATGGAGGTTTTCGAGTTGGCCCAGAAACACGGGGTTACACTCAGTGTCCAGGTTAAGGGGCTTGTCAGGAGGAATCTTGCGCTTATCAACGATAAATTCCGCCGTAGCAGCGAGGTCAGTCAGTCCTTTTTGAACATTTTGCGCTCAACCAAGGAAGTCGCCAATACGTTGCGATTGATGCATCATCTGGAGTTTTTAAACCGCTATATTCCTGAGTTTGAGCATATTTACTGCAAGGTTCAGCATGACATGTACCATATCTATACCGTCGATATTCATACCTTTTTTGCTGTTGAACAGGCAGAAAAAATGTTGAATGGCGAGCTTAAGGCCAAGATGCCGCTCCCCTGTGCCATTGCTTCCCAGATCGGCAAACCGGAGCTGCTTATCCTTGCGGTACTCTTTCACGACATCGGCAAAGGCTCAGGTGGCGGACATGCGGAGAAGGGGGCCGCCATGATTCCGGCAATTGCCCGCCGGATGGGACTTTCACCGGAAGACAGTGAACGGCTTGAATTTCTGGTCCGCCAGCACCTGCAGTTTGCTCACATTTCACAGCGCCGCGATCTGAATGATGAAAAGATGATTGCCCAGTTTGCCCGTCAGATGGAAACCAGCGAAAATCTGAAGATGCTCTATTTGCTGACGGTGGCGGATGTACGTGCGGTTGGATCCGATGTCTGGACGACCTGGAAAGCCTCCCTGTTTCAGGAACTCTACGAAAAGGCTTTTGGAATTCTTGACCGGGGTGGATTTCAGTTGGAGGCCAGCAGTGAGCGGGTAACTTCCGTCATCAACAAAGTTGCAAAATTATTGGAGAATGACCTTCCGGTGGCGCAGGTTCATCAGGAACTGAATGCCATGCCGGTGCGACTGCTTCTTTCCAATCCGCCGCAGCTGATTGCGGAGCAGGTTCGTTTACTGCTGGGGGTGGAGCAGTCGGATGTTCTGCTCCGTCTCACGCATCAGCAGGAGAGTGGTTATTCTGAATACACCATCTGCGCCCACGATGTACCGGGGCTTTTTTCCCGGATAACCGGCGTTATGGCTGCCAACGGTATAAATATTTTGGGAGCCCAAATCAATACCAACAAAAACGGCAAGGTACTTGATATCCTGCAGGTCAATTCGCCGCAAGGCAATCTGGTTACCGATGCGGCCCGCTGGGTCAAGATCGAACAGGATATGCGTCAGGCTATTCATGGCGAGGTACGGGTATCAACCCTGGTTGCCAAGCGTAAGCGCCCGACCCTCCTGACGGCTCGCCCTGCGCCCCGCTTTGCGACCAAAGTGACTATTGATAATGAGGTCTCTGAAGAGTATACCGTCATCGATATCCTGACTCATGACAAGGTCGGGCTGCTGTATCTGATTACCAGCACCCTGGCGACAATGGGGTTGTATATAGGCGTTTCCAAGATCTCTACCAAGGTCGATCAGGTTGCCGACGTATTCTATGTGCGGGATATTTTCGGCCACAAAATCTACGCTCCGGAGAAACTGAACGAGATCTGCGGCAAACTGATAGCTGCGATTGACGAATGGGTGTGATGAGGTTTTTGAATGTCCGCCCTTGAATTCTGCGAGGTGTCGTTGTGGAAGAATTCATAAAGATAGTGCTGCTGTCAGGTAAAACGGCACTCGACCTGGGCTTGTATGTGCTGCTGCCAGTGCTGGTCGTTATGATGGCAGTGATGAAAGTGGTCGAAGCCCGGGGGGGGCTGGCACTGGTAGCACGTTTCGTGCAGCCGGTGCTGCGGCTCTTCGGCGTTCCCGGTGCCGGGGCGTTTGCCATCATGCAGCTGCTGTTTGTCAGTTTTGCCGCACCACTCGCAACACTCGCGATCATGGAAAAGGATGGTACCTCCCGGCGGCGAATCGCCGCAACTCTGGCCATGGTCTTTACCATGTCTCAAGCCAATGTCGTTTTTCCAATGGTTGCAGTCGGTCTGGATCTTGGCGTTATCCTGTTGACCTCGCTTGCAGGCGGGTTGGCGGCGGCGGCCCTTACCTATTACCTGTTTGCCCGTTCAGCAGGTGATGACAGCCCGCCTGCCGAGGAGTATGTTTCCGTTGCGGGCATCGACCGCAAGAGCACAACTCTTGGCCTGATGATCCTCGGCGGTCAGGAGGCGGTTCAGGTTATCCTTGGCGCCATTCCCATCCTGATTCTGGCCATTTTTCTGGTACATATCCTCAAAGCCATCGGTGCCATTGCCCTGCTTGAAACGGCACTGTCACCCCTGTTTGCTCTGATCGGTTTCCCCGCTGTGGCCGTGCTGCCGCTGGCCACCAAGTACCTCGCCGGCGGCACCGCAATGATGGGGGTTACGCTCAATCTGCTCAAGGAAGGCTCCATAACGACGTTGGAGCTTAACCGCATGGCCGGTTTTCTTACGAACCCCTGTGATCTGGTCGGAGTGGCGGTGCTGGTGTCTGCCGGCGCCCGTTCTGCCTCGGTTGTCCGACCGGCGATAGCCGGAGCGGCGGCCGGAATACTGATTCGCGGGGTGCTGCATCTGATTATCTTTTAACGTCTCCAGCCAGCTGCCGGTATCCCCGACCGATTCAGCCTTCAATGTCGCCTGCATTTTCCCAAAACGATATATGAGTTATATACACCCCGATTTTTTTTGCTGAGACGCAACCTGCCGTAATACTTCCGATAATATTCTGTTTGCCCCATGGCTGTATTATTTTCCCATACACTGACTGCGTATCGTTCCGGTTACGTACCGCCCCGGTCATGGATATAATACATAAAAATAAGTTATATCAATGAATTGCATGTTGCATGACCTTCTTGGCACTGGTCATGCAAACTCTGTTAGCAAGAGAAATAAGACATTCAGCAAAATTGGAAATAAAAGGAGGATGCCATGAGAGTACTTACTATGATACTGGGAATTATCGCTCCGGTGACGGCATTTGCGGCGGCAGGGGCACACGAAGACAGCAGTGGGATTTTTGTATGGGTTTTTCTCGGGTTTTGCGCACTGATAGTGGTAGCACAGGTAATTCCGGCATTGTTGTTGATGTTCGGCATGGCGAAGGGAATCACCACTGTCGTGAAAGACGAAATGGCGACTGTTAAGAAGTGACAATGGAGGGAGTGATGAACAATACAAACGACTGAAAGGCCGCCTCCGGGTGGCCTTTTCTTTGCCAATTTGTTACCACAGCCGAAATATGCAGATACCTGTGACGTGGTATATCAACGTCTGAACAGAAAATACCAGATTGAAAATAGAGACTCACCGATAGCAAAAAACAGAAGATAGGGTATAACAATAGCAATGCGGTCATCAACCAGCTGCCTATAGACGCTTGGAAAATATGTGGGGGCAAGACAGATAAAAATAACAGTGCAGCAGCATACAAGCGTGGCAATTGAACCGGCAATATGCTGTCTGATAACGAACCGTTCAGTTGGCTGCCACATAATGACCTCCTCATACTCATTCAGTGTGTTCCGGGCGTGTTGTCACATTTGTAAAAGCATCGAGCATGCCAAAAAACAGCTGAACAAATGGAAATTAAATTCATGAACCTGCGTATTTCACTTATCGCAAAGCTTACTTTCGCCACCTCGGTGATCCTGCTGGTATTTATGGGATTACTGGATACGATCAATCTGAAGAACTTTAGAAAGGTGATGATCGATTACGCTGTTTCAAATGCGGAAGAAGTTGCTGATATAGTCAATCAGAGCGCCTATGACGCCATGATGAAGAATGATAAAACCGGCCTGTATCATCTGATCGGTAAAATTGCCGAAAGTAAGAATATCGAGCACATTCGCCTGATTGATCCACAGGGAAAGGTTGTCTTTTCGAATATACACGCAGAAATCGGTTCTGTTATTGGCAAGCACGCCGACGAATGCACCATGTGCCATAATGCTGCAAGTTCCGGAGTCTCGATATCATCCATGAACCGCAGTCGAATTATTTCCACAAGGGCAGGGAAAGAGGCGATTGGCTTTACCAAAGCAATTTATAATCAAGCGCCCTGTTTTAATGCCTCCTGCCACTTTCATGGCAAGAATGACACCGTACTCGGGCTGCTTGATATTTCAATTTCTCTTGAAATACTCAGGCAGAAATCTCACGAATACCGGCTTGAATTTGCCCTGTTAACCTGTCTGCTGCTGCTGTTGATCGGAATACTGGTAACCATTCTGATGCATTATCTCGTCGATATCCCTGTGCAGCGACTTGCCCGGCATAGCGCTCTGGTTGCAATGGGAGATCTTGAATCCAGGGTTCCGGTTACCAACAGAGATGAGCTTGGAGAGTTGTCGGAAGCGGTCAACTGGATGACTAAAAGCCTCGCCACTGCTGAAATGGAGCTGAAAGTGTGGGCAGACAGTCTCGAAAACAAGGTGGAAGAGCGAAGCCGCGAGATCATGCGTATGGAAGAACAGGTGCGACGTTCGGAAAAACTGGCTTCACTCGGCACATTGTCGGCTGGGGTGGCACATGAAATCAACAACCCGTTGACCGGAATTCTCCTGTACGCCTCAATCCTGCACAACGACAAACGGCTCGATCCCGCCCTGCTTCCCGATGTGAAAAGAGTACTAACGGAGACTCAGCGGTGCGCCGGCATTGTAAAAGATCTGCTTGAATTCAGCCGGGAATCGTTGCCGGAAAAAGAAGTTATTACCCTTGACGCCATTCTTGATGAAGTTGTCGCACTTTTTCACCAACAACCGGACTTCAGCGCGATTGTCATCGGTAAAGAATATGGTCGTGATCTGCCGCAGATATCGGTTGACCCCGGTCAGATCAGACAGGTGTTCATAAATCTGGTTATTAATGCCGGCCATGCGATGCCTCATGGCGGGGAATTGAAAATAACTACGTATCGCTCTGCTGATGAGAAGTATGTCTGTGCCGCTATTGCGGATAACGGAATCGGTATTCCTGATGAGGATCTTGCCAGGATTTTTGATCCGTTTTTTACAACCAAACCTGAAGGTACCGGGCTTGGGCTGGCAATTTCATACGGAATTGTTGAAAACCATGGCGGAAAAATTGAGGTTGTGAGTAGGGCAGGGGAAGGAACAACGTGTATGGTCATGCTTCCGATCGATATCTATTGATTCATTAATGCTCTCCACGTGCTGAAATCCCCAGTTTTTTCATCATGCTTTGAAAATTAGGTCTCAGTATGCCAGTTTCTTCAGCCGCTCTGGTGACATTCCAGCCATTGCGGTCAAGGGCATTGTGTACAAAAAGGCTCTCCAGTGATTCCATCGCATGATCACGGATATGGCGCTTCATCTCTTTCAGTTCTTCCGCGTTGAGCGGAATGCGCTCAATCACCCTCTGTAACGAATTATCATTGCTGTCCCACAGTTCGAGATCTTCATTGCAGATACTATCTCCTTCCGCGAGCACCACCGCCCGTTCGATCATATTTTCCAGTTCCCGGACATTTCCCGGATACGCGTACTGTTCGAGAAACAACAAAACATCAGGCGCGACACCTTTGATTTCCTTGCCGATCTCCTTTGTATACTGCTCAAGAAAATGACGTATCAGAATCGGGATGTCCTGCTTGCGCTCGCGGAGTGGTGGTAATTCGATCGGAATGATATTGAGGCGAAAAAACAGATCCTCCCGGAACGTCCCTTCTCGCACCATGATTTTAAGGTCTTTATTTGTTGCAGCAACAAGATGGATATCTATCGACACCAGTTGTGTGCCTCCGATGGGGGTGATCTTTCGTTCCTGCAGGGCCCGCAGGAGTTTCGCCTGAGTCGACAGGCTGATGTTTGAAACCTCATCCAGAAAAAGGGTGCCGCCGTCGGCAATCTTGAAGAGCCCGGTCTTTGCCTGGGTCGCGCCGGTAAAAGAGCCTTTGACATGACCGAATAGTTCGCTTTCAAGCAACGTTTCAGCCAGGGAAGAACAATCCACCGCGACAAAAGGTTTATCCTTCCGGAGGCTGTTGTCATGAATTGCACGAGCCGCCAGTTCTTTGCCGGTGCCGCTTTCGCCGGTGATGAGCACTGTGCTGTTGGTGGCGGCAACGTGCAGGATGCGATGATACACCTTCTGCATTTCCTTACTTTCGCCAATAAACTGATGAAAACCATGATGCCTGATGACATCTTCCTTGATGCAAATTTTGTCAAGTGACGTCGTGCGCTGATTGAGAGCATTCTGAATTTTTTGCAGTAACAGGTCAGGTGCAAACGGTTTTGAAATGTAATCCGAAGCTCCGTTCTTCATGGCTTCAACGGCAGTATCAACAGAAGCGTAGCCGGTAATCAGAATTACCGGGGTATCAGGCTGAAGCGTTCTGACACTTTTCAGCACTTCTATGCCGCTCATCCCCGGCATTTTCAAGTCGGTTATGATCAGGTCGAACTCACGCAGCTGCATGACTTCGATTGCGCTGAAACCACTTGAACAGGTTTCAACGACAAAGGATTCACCATTAAGTATGCGTTTCAAGCCGTCTCTGATAACGGCTTCATCATCAACAATAAGAAGTCTGCTGTTTTTCATGCGCTCTCCTTTGAATTGATGTCTTCATAAAAGCTATCAGTTTTTTTAAACAAGTCAAACAGGAGTCTCGGGAATTATTCATTGAACAGGCGCATTTTATTATCTGATTAGCGCCAATCTTCCGCTAGACTTTCAAAGAGTCCCCTCTCCCTCTGGGAGAGGGCTAGGGTGAGGGAAAAGGTTGATTTTTAATCTTATAAGTCCCCCTCATCCGGCCTCCGGCCACCTTCTCCCAGAGGGAGAAGGGTTTAGCGGAAGATCAGCGCTAATCAGGTTTTATTATGCCCCCTGGTTGTAAGATTGATTATTGGTGTTACAAATAATAGGGAAGGGTATGAAGAATGAGCAGACAGATGGAGGGAGTTGAAGCCATGAGCGCAGATAACAAAACGACAGGGATGTTACTGGCAGTTTTTCTACTCGTTTCAACCGCTGCTTTTGCCGCCGCTCCGGGAAATGACGCATGCATGAGCTGCCATGGTCAGAGAATTGTCACCAGTTCGCCCGGAATGAATGTGTTTATCGATCCGGTCAAGTTTGCGGCCACGACTCATGCTATTGTCGGGTGCACTTCATGTCATGATCGGGTCTCATCAGGGCATCCGGACGACGGTTATCGTCCTCCCAAAGCCACATGCGGAGATTGCCACGGCCCCGTTTACGAAGAGTATTCAAAAAGTCTCCATGGCTCGAAAACCGGATGCACCGGGTGTCATAACCCGCATGAGGTACGGCTGCCGATGTTTATGTCCGGGACCGACATCAATAGTAAGTGTGCCGCATGCCATGACAGCAGAAAAATCATCCAAAGTCATTCCAGATGGCTGCCGCAAGCTGATCTGCATATCGATTCGCTCCTGTGCATCACCTGCCACACCGGTTCAAAAGATTATGTCATTACCATGGAGATTGAAAGTCGCCTTCCCGGTTCCAGGGGGGACTTCAAAATTACCACATTTGACGAGCTTGCCAACCTGACGAAGGGTGAAGACATCAGCAGGGTGATCGACTTGAACGGCGATAATCAGGTCTCACTAAAAGAACTGAGGGAATTCAATCATCAGCTGCGCGGAAAAAATATGCGGCTGCGGGGATTGATGATACCGGAGGTTGTCACCCATAGTTATCAGATCCTGGAGAATCGCTGGGACTGCTCGTTTTGTCATGCTTCCGGACCGAAGGCCATGCAGAAAAGCTTTATCGTTTTTCCGGAAAAAAACGGCGGATTCAGGAGGCTTGCAGTAGAAAAAGGCGCCATCCTTGATATTCTCTACGGCACCCCCGATTTTTACATGCTCGGTACGACCAGAAGCGCTCCGCTTACCATTATCGGCGCGTTGATCGTGGCAGCGGGATTATCTTTTCCGGTCGGGCACGGCTTCTTCCGGTTTCTGACCAGGAAGAACAGAAAGGAGAACGATCATGAAGCATAGCGAGATGGTCTACGTTACCCCCATGCCGGTCAGAATCTGGCACTGGCTGAATGCTTTCGGGATAGTTACGTTATGTGTTACCGGGCTCCAGATTCGTTTTCCTGATTACATAAACATCTTTGGGGCGTATAAGGCTGCAATCAGACTGCATAATACCGCGGGAATGGTCGTTTCTGTTTCATATATTCTCTGGCTGACGTACTACATGGTCATAGCACGAAGCCTGATACGGTTGTATGTGCCGACCCTGGACGATTTGAAATCAGGCATTTTCCGGCAGGCATATTTTTATTTCCTCACCTACTTTTTAGGAAAGCCCAATCCGCATCACAGCTCTCCTGACAGCAAGTTCAATCCCATGCAGAAAGCTGCCTACCTGGTAATTATGTTCATATTGTTACCCTTGGTTATTTTTAGTGGTGTGCTTCTTATGTATGTTGCTCCGTTACGCGAGGTACTTCTTCTTCTGGGTGGGATTAAAATGCTGGTAGGAAGCCATTTTCTGCTTGCATGCTGTTTCACCGCTTTTCTCTGTGTGCATATCTATCTGGCAACTCTCGGACACACCCCGCTGTCTCATTTTAGGCAGATGTGGAACGGGTGGGAGGAGGAAGATGTTGAAGATTCCCGTTCGCAATCAATTGCCGGCACTCCAATGAAATCTGTACAGGAGGAAACAGTATGAAATACTGCGGTGTCTTCTGTCTGCTTGCAGTGATCATGGTATTTCAGAATACCGTATGTGCGATCAGCGTACGGGATGTGGTCTATAACACCAAAAACGGCGGCAGTGTATTGTTCAGCCATCGTGAGCATATAAACAAAAAAGAGATGACCAAAAACTGCCGGGCGTGTCACGACGCGCTGTTCGACCTCAAAATGAAGAAGCATTTTTCAATGGCTGATATGGAAAAAGGACGATCGTGCGGCGCATGTCATAACGGTGAAAAGGCTTTTGGGCTCGATAAATGCTCCGCCTGTCATCGTGTTAAAGAGATAACGTACAAGGTTAAAGAAACCGGTCCCACGCATTTCAGGCATAAAACTCATCTTGGAAGTGCGGAATGCGGTGCATGTCATCCTGCCTTGTATGCTTCGAATCAGAAGAACAGGCGCGTTGGAATGGCAGCGATGGAAAAGGGTAAATCATGCGGCGCATGTCACAACTCCAAACGTGCCTTTTCACTGAAAGAGTGTTCAAAATGTCACCCGGTACGGGAACTGCTGTTTGAGGAAAAGAGTTACGGCAATGTACTATTCAGCCATTCGCTTCACACCGCTCTTTTTACGTGCATTGATTGCCACACCTCATTGTACAAAACGACTCGCAGCACGGTGAAAGTGACAATGCAGGCTATGGAAGCCGGAAAGTCCTGCGGTGGGTGCCACAATGGAAAATCCGCGTTCAATGTGAGTGAAAAATGCGAGTCATGTCACAAAATGTAACAACATGAGGTGGTCCGTTTTGATAATAAAATTTGTGGAGGGCTGACATGTTTGCCACACTTGCGGGAAAAGCGCTGGTTCCGGTAGGTCTTGCCGTTACCGGATTCATGGTGGTGTGTTGCCTGATACTGTACTCTGCGATCCGTGAAGATCTCAATCATGGTGAAATACTGCATGCCACCAATCTTGCCGATACCATTCTCAAATCTACCCGCTATGCGATGCACAAATCCGACCGTGAAACTCTGGCTACGATCATCCGGAACGTGGGTGAACAGCGGGGCGTCGATCATGTCCGGATTTTCAACAAGAAAGGCATTGTGACCTTTTCTGCCAGGCCGGGTGAGATAAGCCGCCAGGTGGATAAGAAAGCAGAAGGGTGTGTCGTCTGTCACAAAGGAGCGGTTCCTGTCTCCAGCCTGGGGACAATGCAGCAGGCCCGTACCTTTACGAATCAGGCAGGGGTGGGCGTAATCGCAATTACG
This sequence comes from Geobacteraceae bacterium, assembly GCA_043743795.1. Taxonomy (GTDB): domain Bacteria; phylum Desulfobacterota; class Desulfuromonadia; order Geobacterales; family Pseudopelobacteraceae; genus JACRCG01. The sequence goes on along the minus strand of JAYTVV010000013.1, from coordinate 20,519 downwards.
CTGCCCATCAACAATGAGCCGGACTGTTTTACAGCGGCATGTCATGTACATCTTCCGGGCCAGAAAATTTTGGGCACACTGGATATCGGATTGACGCGGGCAGAACACGACAGGTCTCTGGCTCTGCTGCGCATTCAGATGATCATTTTTACACTGATGAGTCTTATCCTTACCATTGGCGGAGTTACGGCTTTATTGAGGAAGAATGTGTTCCTGCCGATCAAAGTATTGCGAAAGTATGTGGACTCATCGATTGTAACTGACGGCATCCCGGAGCCTCCGCCCCATTTACCCCATGATCTGGATGTTATCGCCGCCGGGTGCTACACCATAAAAATGACCGCTGTCGGCAATAAACAAAATTCCACAGAATCAGGAAATTAGTGTAAGGCTGCTGAGGTTCGCATGATGGTTTCGCCAACTGATAGTCCTGAGGATCGGAATGGAATTGATGCGCTTCGTCAGGAATTGATGCGCGAGATACATCGCTTGCAGCGTGTATCCACTCGCGGTTTCATGGCACTTGCGCTGTTTCTTGCTGTCAGTTGTATTGCCAGGTGGGATTTTATCTTCCTACCCTCTCCAGAGGTCGTTACCGCTTTCCTGGGGAAACCGCCATCGGCACGCAGTATCAGCATGGTCCTCATACTCTATACGTTTTCGGCATTGCTACTGAGCCTTTCCCGTATGACCGCCGGCATTGAACATCAAAGCAGCTTCTGTCATGTCGGTTTTCTGGGTGCCTTTTTTCTCTTTTATTATTTTGGTGCTTCTCTCGACGAAAATTTCTGGGCGGTATTCGGATCCGGCATGACGATTATCGGGGTTGAAAGTTATCGTATCTGGTTGTACTGTTCCGAAGCTGTTTCTCAAAAAAAAGAAGATGTTGAGTATGTGACCAGAACCGGCAAACCTCCTCCACACGGGTGATGAGTGTCTGCCCGTATTCATTAATTGAATAGAAGAGCCAGTGTGAACAATTATCTTGACCTATTCATAGCCTATCTCACTGTAGAAAAAGGGCTCTCGGAAAATACCCGAAGCGCGTATAGCCGGGATCTTGTCCGGTACCTTGATTATCTTGAAAAAGCGGACAGGCAGATGCCTTCTGATGTTACTGCGTCTGATATCGCCGCATTCATCGCTACTCTGCAGAAATTGAATATCGGCCCGCGCAGTCGTGCCCGCTGCCTATCAGCGATTCGTATGTTTCATAAATTTCTGATGATTGAAAACTATGCTGATAGTAATCCGGCGACAATAATCGAAGCACCACGGACACTGCATAAACTGCCGCATTTTCTGGATGGCAGGGAGGTCGATGCTCTCTTTGCGGCCTGTACGGGCGAACGCCCCGAGGATTTGCGTGATCGGGCGATGCTGGAGCTGTTGTATGCCACCGGTCTGCGGGTTTCTGAGCTGGTCAATCTCAAACTGCGCGAAGTCAATCTTGATTCCGGGTATCTGATGACGCTGGGAAAAGGGAACAAGGAGCGTTTGGTGCCGATCGGTGAATCAGCCAGGGCTCAAGCAACAGCGTACCTTGATACGGTTCGCCTCAGGTTTGATCAGCGCCGGCAGAATCTGTATTTTTTCCTTTCCCGGCTGGGAGAACCAATGAGCCGTCAGGCGTTCTGGAATATTATCAAGAAACGCGTATCAATGGCCGGCATTACTAAAAATGTTTCGCCCCACACCCTCCGTCACTCATTTGCCACCCATCTGCTGGAAAACGGCGCCGATCTGCGCAGCGTCCAGATTATGCTCGGACATGCCGATCTGGCCAGCACCCAGATATATACCCACGTCACCAAAGAACGGCTGAAGCGACTGCATGAGAAAATTCATCCGCGCGGGTGATGTACCATAATGTACTGTGACGTTGGAACTGCAATAAAAACCATCTCTTTAATGAAGACTAATTCCGGTGTCATTCCCACTTTTTTCCTGCTATACCAACTCACTCCCGCATTTGACTTCAGCGAGATCATCGCACTGGAAAGAAGCCGGGGGTTAGTCGAAAATCTGGTGGCTGGTCGTGAAGATGAGCCGTTTGGTATCAGCGTGGTAATGGTGGCCGAACTTCTCCATGAAGTCGAACGGGCTGACACGGAAACCAGGAAAATACGGCGCCAGGCTTTTGTGGAAAAGGTGATCGAGATGATCCCTGTGTTTCCGTTTGATATTGGAGTTGCCCGCATCTACGCCAGAATATGGGCATCACTGGTGCAGCGAGGCTTTACGGTAGGTTCGCATGATCTGATTATCGCAGCGCCGGCCATTTCTCTGGATTACACGGTTATTACCGCTAACCGGCGTGATTTTGAGAAGATTGAGGGATTACGACTTGAAGTGCGAGAAGAGTAGTTTCTCCAGGCACTTCTCAGGTTTACACAGGATAAATGTTCCATTTGGGAAGATCACCGGTTCACGCGCGTACGCGCGTGAACCGGTGATCAGCGAGTTGAACATAATAATTCGGTACGACTGAATAATAAGAAGTTTTTGTGAGGTGTTGATTTGGTAACTGAAATAAATTACTACAAAATCCAATTTGGATCCGAAATGCTCGCAAAATACGAGTTACCTGATCTTGGATATCCAGTCCCCAGTGAGTCATTTGAAATGATAGTCTCTACGGGAGATATAAAATTCGAGGATATGCTTTACTGGCTGCAAGATTATTCATCAAAACATCCAATAGAATGGTTGGAATGCGAACCTGCAATACTCCGATTATCAGAACTAATTGCCCCACACGAGAAAGGTCCGGACAATCTCCTTGTTGAAGGAGATGACTGGAGCCTTCAATTTGGTCATGTTGATCTAACGCAGAAGATTGTAACCATCCAAAGAGCCGGTCACCTCATAGCATCAATACAGGATGCTGGCAATGGACGATTGTTGGTTTCTGCATATCGCCCATTGGACAGCAAAGCCGCAAGTTATCTTACTTCTCTTTCTTTGAATCCTGCACCGGATGGAACGGTTTGCATGCGTGCAAATAACTGGGAATATGCCTTGGACTGTTCGGTTGGTACTGGGAATATGTATGCAGCAGATAGCGGGGAATCTTATCTCTCGTACTGGGAATTTGGATTAGGGTTATGTCGGGATGGCAGTAAAATCGAAGAGTGGTACTTTCAACGAGACACTCAACCAATTGTCGCAAAGTTTACCGTTATGCAGGTAGGAATTTGTTACGAAAAATCCGATATATTGGAATCAAATATGGGATCACAGTCATTGTTGAATGAAACAACGATTAATATATTTAAATCAAATAGAGAGGATGCACAAATGACCTTCACAGAATCAGTAAAAACAGTCCTCCAAAATTCCGAAGCTCCGATAACTCCACAAGAAATTCGGGAAATTATCAAAAAAGAATACCCACAGTTTTACGGGACGCAATCTCATGTGTCAAATGTTGAAAAAGGAAATTACAATAATTTGGATCACGCTTTACTGGCCCAGATCTACAATCTTGTAAAAACAAACGAATCCTTTTTTTGCGACAAAAATTACAAACCACTTAAAGTATCTCTTATGACCAATGACATAGAGCCAATTCCGTCTGTTGAGGACTTCGAGGAAGAAGAGGGCTTAGTTTATATACTCAAAACGGATACATATACCAAAGAAGGCAAAGAAATTATTAAAATAGGCTTTACAACACAGGACATTAACAAGCGAATCAATCAATTATATACAACGGGTGTACCGTTTAAGTTTCAAATTCACGCCACATACAAAACGAGAAACTTTATAGAACTAGAAATGGCACTCCACAAGTTACTCGATCCTTTTAAGCTAAACAAATCACGCGAATTTTTTATCGAAGACGCACTGCCCTTCATTTCCGATATAGTTGCACTTCACAGGAAAATTCAATGCGAGAGTTAATGGAACAATATAAAGAAGCAATACCAAGTCCCAATTCACACTTGGACTGTGTCCGGGCGATGAGACCGTCCGGCAGGTCAAGTGCATGCCCGTTGGACGACAAGTTACGTAAGCCGCGTCTCAATATCCATGTGACCATGCAGAATACGGACAATTTCAATGTCATCAAAGGATTTTTGGCGATAAAAAACCAGATGGCTACCGGCGTTCAATTTTCGGTAACCGTCCCTAATCTCGCTACAGTCCTTGCCTTTAAGAGGATTGGTTGCCAATTGTTGAAAACAAACATCCAGCATATTCAGATACAGAACGCGTTGCTCACGTCCCCAATTCTCTTGTGTATAATGACCGATTTTTTTTAAATCGGCTTTTGCCAAGTTGGTAAGGGTAAAAGATGGCATCAGTTGAAAGTTTCGCCATCAAGTTCAGCATTTAAGCTATTCAACGAATAATCAGCCTTACCGCTTTCTTCACCATCTATAAGCGCACGGCGCAAAAGAGAAAGTTTGGTTTCACGTTCTTCGAGTAGTCGTAAACCAGCGCGGATTGTTTCGCTTGCGGAACCAAAACGACCATGGACAACCTGCTGAGAAATAAACTTTTCGTAATGTGCACCTAAAGTAACACTGGTATTCTTTTGCATAATAAAACCTCCATCAATACCGTAATAACACTAGACTATAATATTTATTGGTACCAATCAAGGCAAAAAACAGATAGAAAACCCAACCATCGGCAAGTTTTGGCGTGATATTACGTCAGAAGCAGTTTTATTGACACGTTTGTCCAATCAGATTACTATCCAACACTTGTTGTGCATGCCGAAATCCAATCATTTTAGTGGTGTATGTATCTATGGCTGAACAATCCGGCAGCAAGCGGGAACAGAATACATTTACCTATTTGAGCCAGTTTGGGTCGAATCTGCTTGATTCACTTATCAAGACGTTTTCCAATCCTGATACGGCACGGCGCAACCGCTTTATCCTTCTTGTCTCAACAGCGCTGCTGCTGACATTTACCATCCTTCCCAGCCAGCACACCTCAAGCCTTTCCTACAAAGTCGGTGATATCGCACTATCCGATATTCGAGTGACACAGGATCTGCTTGTAGAAGATAAGGCGTTGACGGAACAGCGGCGCAAGGATGCTGCCAACAACGCGCCGGTTGTATATAACCTGAGCGATCAGGTTGCGGGAACTCTCGTTGACAAGCTTCAACATGCCCTTGTGATCGTTCGCTCCGGCCGTGAGGTAAAGCCGGAAAAGAGTGTTTCTCAATGGCGCGTACAGTTGACACCTTTGCTGGATACGGATCTTAATGAGGCTGAAATTCTGGCGCTGACCCGGATCAAGTCAGACAAGCTTTTTCTCACCAGTGCGGCAGAATTGCTGAATGAACTGTATCAACGGAAAATTGTCCTTGATGGTAAGGTCTTTCAGACGGACACCCGTCGGGGAGTTGAAATATCGGACAACAACGGTCACCCCATCGGCGGAGGTGATTACTCTACCGGTTTTACGGAGATCAGTGAAGCTCGTCGGATTGTCAGTAATTGGAATTTCAAAGGAGTGGGGTTCTCTTCTGACAGTGCCCATATTTCCGCAGTATTTGCCAGGATACTGCTGCCAAACCTGTTCTATAATCGTGAAGCATCTGAGGTGCGCTCCCGCAGCGCCATGGAAACGGTGCGCCCGGTACTCTTCAAGCTGCAAAAGGGTGAGATGGTGGTACGGGTTGGCGAGCGGATCACACCCGAACAGGCTCATAAGCTTCAGGCCATCTTCGGCAATCAACGCAGCGGCAGTCGTCTCTTTACTGCGATTGGGACCTTTGCGCTGATCCTTGTGTTGTTTTACTTTCCCTATCGGTTCGCCTGTAAAAATATTAGAAAATTCAATCCGACCAATAAAGATGTCCTTATTATTTCTCTTCTGATCACTGCCAGTTTCATCTGCTTCAAGACGGCGCTTCTGATCACTCATAACATCGGTCCGGTATTTCCTTCTGTCGATGCCTCCAGTTACTTCTATCTGTTTCCATTTGCCGCCGGAGCGATGATTGTGCGGGTGTTTCTTAACTCCGAGGTCGCTCTGGTCTATTGCGCTATTCTGGCGCCGCTGCTCGGCATCATGTTTGAAAACAATATGCTGGTGGTGATCTATTCATTGTTGGGGAGTATTGTCGGTGCTCATGGTGTGCGCCATTGTACCAGCCGTGGTACGGTCTATACCGCCGGTTTCAAGGTTTCGATTGTCAATCTGGCTCTGGCGCTGTCGTTTCAGACCCTTAATAATGCCATCTTCACGATGCAAACGCTGTACATAGCCTTCTTTGCTCTGCTCAGCGGCTTTATCAGCGCCGGATTTGTTTCGAGCTTTATTCCGCTTATTGAAACGCTCTTTCAGTACACGACCGATATCAAGCTGCTGGAGCTTGCTAACCTTAACTCGCCGGTGCTGAGGGAACTTATGGTCAAGGCACCCGGTACCTATCACCACAGCGTTATTGTTGGTAATCTGGTAGAGGCTGCTGCAGAGTCCATTGGTGCCAATCCTTTGCTGGCACGGGTAGCAGCCTATTATCATGATATCGGCAAGGCCGGTAAGCCGCTTTATTTTATTGAAAATCAGGCCGGGGAAGAAAATCGCCATGACAAACTTACCCCCAGCATGAGTGCGTTGATTCTTATTTCACATATCAAGGAAGGTGCCGAACTGGCTCGTGAGAACAGGTTGGGACAGCCGATTATCGATATTATCCGCCAGCATCACGGTACCGCATTGATCAAGTTTTTTTACGAACGTGCCAAGAGTCAGGCTGCATCAACCGGCCAAAGTGTTGATGAACGGGACTTTCGCTATCCAGGCCCCAAGCCGCAGACACGTGAGGCGGGCATTGTCATGCTGGCCGACTGTGTTGAAGCTGCCTCCCGCACTCTTGTTAATCCGACTCAGGATCGTATTCAGGGATTGGTGCAGAAGTTGATAAATAACGTGTTTATTGATGGACAGCTTGATGAATGTGAATTGACTCTTAAAAATCTGCATGAAATTGCCAAAAGTTTTACCGGTATCTTAAACGGTATTTTCCATCACCGGATCGATTATCCTGAGCCTGCGCATAAGGGTGGAGGAAGCCCGCGAAAGGCAGAAGTCCGCGATTATGCCAAAAACGAACAGGGAGCCGCATCGCATGTTGATATTGTTGAACAATCGCCAGAGACGCCACAACTTCAAGAGCCGGCAGCTCAAAAAAGTGGCGGTGAGAATCTTAAACGCCTTGGGATGTCCTGAAGAAACCGAGCTTTCAGTCTCTATTGTGGGCGACCGGTCCATGCGGATCATTAATCGGGACTATCTTGGCAAAGACCGGCCGACCAACGTGATTTCGTTCTCATTGCAGGAAGGGGACTGTGGCGGGATAAACCCTCAAGCGCTGGGTGATGTGATCATTTCTGCAGATACTGCAGCCCAGGAAGCTGAAGATGGCGGTTTAGAATTTTTTGAGCGCCTGTCTTTTCTGCTGTTGCACGGGACGTTACATCTCTGTGGCTATGATCACGAGCGGAGTGGTGAGGCGGAGGCAGCTAAAATGCAGCAGAAGGAGCAGCAGCTATTCAGAATCCTGAAGAAGGAAGGGTTGTTAAGCCCAACCGGTTTATAGACTCAGCCAATTGTGCCGTTGAAGGAATCCTCCACGCGGCCCGCACTGAGAAGCATATGCGCACTCATTTTATTGCGTCTATCGTGGTGTTGCTGGCGGTGTTGTTTCTCAAAGTCACACCGTTGGAGTTCGCGCTGCTTGCGCTTTCAATTCTGGCCGTGCTGTGTGCGGAGATGTTTAATACGTCAGTAGAAGCGATTGTGGATCTCGTCTCTCCCGGTTATCATCCGCTGGCAAAAACTGCAAAAGATACGGCTGCCGGAGCCGTGTTAATCACCGCCTGTGGTGCTGCCATCATGGGGTACCTGATACTGGCAAAGTATGTAATGCCGCGCTACGGGGAGGTTCTTGCCATGTTTGGCACTGCGTCTGATATGGGTACGGTTGTCTCAATATTGATCGTTGTGATCGTCGTTATTATCGTAAAGAGTGCGACCGGTACGGGTTCGCCCCTGCATGGCGGCATTCCAAGCGGCCACGCTGCCGTTGCGTTCTCGGTAGCTACCGCTGTCTCTCTTAATACCGGCGATCCGCTCATATCGGTATTGTCCCTGTCGTTGGCAATTATGGTAAGTCACTCGAGACTGCTGATGAAAATTCACACGATGCGCGAAGTAATTGTCGGTGCATGCATCGGTTCCGGGATTACCCTGCTGGTTCTGCAACTTTTCAAGTGGTATGCATGATAAAGTGCTCGGGAGCGTCACAATGAAAACACGAATCAAAGAAATTATTGAGCAGGGTGCTGGATCGGCACCCTGCTCTTTTTCAGGTTGGGTACGGTCGGTCCGGGCATCAAAGGAAATATGTTTCATTGTTCTTAATGACGGCTCAACCGTTGATGGTATTCAGGTCGTGGCTGAGTCTGCTTTGTTAAACTTCAGTGAAATCTGTAAGCTTGGCACCGGAGCAGCTCTCAGCGTGTCAGGCGCACTGGTTGAATCTCCGGCATCCGGTCAAAAATGGGAGCTGGCGGCCCATGCCGTTGAAATTATCGGCGATGCAGATGCGTCCTATCTGCTTCAGAAAAAACGTCATTCATTTGAATACCTGCGCACTATCTCGCACCTGCGCCCCCGCACAAACACCTTCGGGGCTGTATTTCGTTTGAGATCGCGCCTTGCCCAAGCGGTTCACCGGTTTTTTTCTGAAAACAACTTTCTCTACGTTCATACTCCGATCATCACTGCCAGCGACTGTGAAGGCGCCGGCGAGTTGTTTCGCGTCAGCACGCTTGATGCGGCAGATCCGCCTATGCTCGATGGACAGCCGGATTTCAGTCAGGATTTCTTTGGCCAGAAAACGGGCCTGACTGTCAGTGGCCAGCTTGAAGGTGAGCTGTTTGCCCTTGCTTTCGGGGACATCTATACGTTTGGTCCGACATTCCGGGCAGAAAACTCCAACACCGCCCGGCATGCCTCCGAGTTCTGGATGATCGAGCCGGAAATGGCATTTGCCACGTTGGCCGACGATGCTGATCTGGCGGAAAAATTTATCAAATATCTCTGCCATTTTGCTCTCGAAGAGTGTGCTGACGACATGGCCTTCTTTGACAAACATATTGAGAACGGCCTGATCGAGCGGATTGCCCGGGTGGCCGAAGCTGATTTTGTCCGGATGGAATATACCGATGCAATTGACCTCTTGCAGCGGTCGGGCACCACGTTTACCTATCCCGTGGAGTGGGGGCTGGATTTGCAGACCGAACATGAACGGTATATTACTGAGCAGATAGTTGGTGGGCCGGTGTTCATACTTAACTATCCCAAGGATATCAAAGCGTTTTACATGAGGCAGAATGATGATGGCCGTACTGTGGCTGCCATGGATTTACTGGTGCCTAAAATTGGAGAAATCATCGGCGGCAGTCAGCGCGAGGAGCGTCTGGACCGTCTGGAATCACGGATGGTGGAGTTGGGGATTGCCGCTGAACCGCTCTGGTGGTATCTGGACAGCCGCCGCTGGGGAAGCTGTCCGCATGCAGGCTTCGGGCTCGGTTTTGAACGCCTGGTCATGTATCTCTCCGGGATGGAGAATATCCGGGATGTGATACCGTTTCCGCGCACGCCACGGCACTGTGAGTTTTAGTCTGTTTTGATCTTTCCCTGCAATGATAAACCTTGAAACTATTGCCTGCTTCAGTGTATAAATATCGCTTGCCTAAGCTTTTCCGGTAGTACCCCGTTGTCCGAATGTAACCTGTTGCAGATCCTCATTTTTTGCCGAAATTCACTGTCGGCGCATCACTAACCTGCAATTCCTGGAGCCTGTGTGAAAATCTGTTCGCTGGCGAGCGGCAGCAAAGGTAACTGCCTCTATCTTGAAACCGGAGAGACTCGTGTTCTGGTGGATGTCGGTTTGTCGCTGCGCGAAACGCTGCTTCGTATGGAAACGGTTGGTATCGATGCCTCACGTATCAATGCGGTGCTGGTTACCCATGAGCATATTGACCATATCCGGAGCGCCGGGTCTTTCTCTCGCAAGTTTAATGTCCCGGTTTTTGCCAGCCATCTGGTCTGCGCCAAGGCCGATAAATATTTCAAAAAGACTCAGGTCTGCGAGTTTGAATCCGGCGTGACTCTCACCTTCAGAGATGTGCAGATCGATCCGGTCCCGATTACCCATGACAGTTGCGACCCGGTCGGTTTTGTTATCGAATCGGGAGAAGGACGCGCCGCTTCCGTTACCGACTTCGGCATAGTCACGCGCCTGATTACTGAAAAGCTGCGCGGCTGCCGTTTTCTTAATCTGGAATCCAATCACGATATCGATATGCTGATGAACGGCCCGTATCCGTGGGAATTAAAGCAGCGCATCAAATCCCGTCACGGTCACATCTCCAATGAGGAATCACTCGACCTGCTGCATGAACTTGCTCATGAAGGGCTGGAAGCCCTGGTAATGGCCCATCTGTCCGAGGTGAACAACCATCCCGAACATGTGGTGCGTACAACCCGGGCTTTTTTAAATGACCAGAACATCTGTGCACCACGCATTGTCATTGGTGATCAGTACCATGCCAGTGCGATTATGGAAATTTGAACAATATCCAATTAATCTATAGGAGCTTTTTTCATGATTGAACGCTACTCCCGCCCCGAAATGACCCATATCTGGACCGCTGAAAACCGTTTTCGCATCTGGCTCGAAATCGAGACACTTGCTTGCGAAGCACAAGCTGAACTGGGGGTTATCCCCAAGGAGGTCGTGCCGGTTATCCGCGCCAAAGGTGATTTTGATATTGCCCGGATTGATGCCATTGAGGCTGAGGTAAAGCATGATGTGATCGCTTTTCTGACGTCGGTCGCCGAATATGTCGGTCCGGAAGCCCGTTTTATTCATCAGGGGATGACTTCGTCGGATGTCCTTGATACCTGTCTGTCGGTGCAGCTTGTTCAGGCCGCAGATGAGTTGCTGGCCGATCTGGACATGCTGCTGGAGTCACTCAAACTGCGGGCATTAGAGCATAAGGATACGGTCTGCATTGGCCGCTCCCACGGGATTCACGCCGAGCCGGTAACGTTCGGGCTCAAACTGGCTTCGTTTTATGCCGAGATGCAGCGCAACCGGGTCCGCCTGCTGGCTGCCCGCGAGAACATCGCAACCGGCGCCATCTCCGGCGCGGTCGGCACTTTTGCCAACATCGACCCTTACGTGGAAGAGTATGTCTGCGGGAAAATGGGTCTCAAGCCGGAACCGGTTTCGACCCAGGTCATCCCGCGTGATCGTCATGCCGAGTTTTTCTGCACTCTGGCTTTGATTGCATCGTCAATGGAGCGTATTGCTGTGGAGGTCCGTCATCTGCAACGGACAGAGGTTCTGGAAGCGGAAGAGTTTTTCAGCAAGGGGCAGAAAGGATCATCGGCCATGCCGCACAAGCGCAATCCGATCCTTTCCGAAAACCTGACCGGGCAGGCCCGCTATATCCGCTCCCTCTGTATCCCTGCCCTTGAAAATGTTGCCCTGTGGCATGAGCGTGATATTTCCCACTCATCGGTTGAACGCTATATTGCGCCGGATGCCACGGTGGCGCTTGACTTCTCCCTCCGCCGCCTGAACGGCCTGATCCGCAACCTGGTTGTGTATCCCGAAAATATGCTGAGAAACCTGAACCAGATGAAAGGTCTTGTGTTCTCGCAAAAAATTCTCCTTGATCTGACCCAGGCCGGCGTTTCGCGCGAAGACTCATATCGTCTTGTGCAGCGCAATGCCATGAAGGTATGGGAACAGGGTGCAGATTTCCAAACGGAACTGCTGGCGGACCTGGAGGTTATCGGGGCGCTTGGTGAAACAAAAATCCGTGAATCCTTTGATCTCAGCTACCACTTGAAGCATGTAAACACCATCTTCAAGCGCGTGTTTGGTGAATAGACTCTTCAGCTTCATAAAGGAACTTCTCCAGGCCCAGTCCGGTGACGGTTTTTTACTGTTCTGGGCCAAGGAAATCCTGGGGGCTTTGCTGATTTTGTCCCTGTTCTGGGTGTTGTCGCATTTGCTGGTCATGATGTTGAACAAATGGGGACGGCGCCTGACGGCCTTCACGTCAACTGATCTGGACGATCGCGTTTTGCAACGAGTGATACCGTATGTGTCACGATTATTTGTCGTACTCGGCATTTATCTGGCAATCCGCTCGCTGCCGCTGCACGAGAAGCTGGTACTGGTTGCTTCCGGTGGTATCTATATCATTCTGGTCGTGATCGTCTGCAATCTGATCTACCACGTGCTTGATGAGTTGATGAAATGGTATGTTACCAGTCAACAGGATAGCGCCGGGGCGGTCATGTCACGCCAGATGATGCCGGTAGCAGAGAAAATTGTGTCGCTGTTTCTGATGGGCGCGGCTCTGATTGTGGTGCTCAAACATTTTAATTACGATATTTTTTCTCTCGTTACCGCCCTTGGCATTGGTTCACTGGCAATCGGTATGGCGGCAAAAGATACGCTGGCTCACATGATATCCGGTTTTACCATCATGCTTGACCGGCCCTTCCGCATTGGCGATCGTATCCAGTTGGCCGGCGGACACATGGGAGACGTTGCCGATATCGGTCTGCGGAGCACCAAAATCCGGACGCTTGAAAATCAGGTGCTGATTATTCCCAATTCGGATCTTTGTAATACCATGCTGACAAATATGGCATTTCCCACCAGCAGAGTTAAGGGACGTATTAATGTGGGTGTGGCGTATGGCAGTGATGTCGAACAGGTAAAACAGCTGTTGGTACTAGTTGCCGGGGAAGTTGCGGATGTCCTTGCCGATCCTGTACCGGAAGCCTACTTCGTAAGTTTTGGTGATTCTGCTCTCAATATGGCACTTTTCTTCTGGATTGAAGAGTACGCCACGCTGTTTGCCATCACTGATAAAATCAATTCTCTTATCCTCAAAAGGTTCAGCGAACATTCAATCGAAATTCCGTTCCCGACCAGAACGGTGAAACTGCACAAAGGAACAGACTGCCATGGCCAATAGAATTGAAGCAGCATTAAAACAGGGCGTGCGCGATGCCCGGGGTGAGCGGATCAAACGGGAGATCGAGCACTTCCTGCATCTCGAAGTGGATGATGTCCGTACGCTTGACGTCTATACGCTTGATACGGACCTTACCATGGATGAACTGAAGCTGGTAGCAGCCGGCCCCTTCAGCGATCCGGTGATCCAGACCTGGAGCATTGACCAGTCGTTTGCCTCCGGCTTTGATTTTGCTGTTGAAGTCGGGTTCCGCCCCGGCGTCACCGACAACGTCGGTCGTACTGCCCGCGAGGCGGTTGCCTATCTGACCGGACGCCCCTGCGCTGCCGGCAACGGGGTCTACTATTCGGTGCAATACCTGCTGAAAGGCCGCATCTCTGCGGCCGATGTGGAAAAAATCACCACCGGACTCCTCTGCAATACTCTCATTCAACGCTACAGCATTCTGTCTCATGCCGATTTTGCTGCAAAAGGCGGCTTTCCTGTTGCCGTGCCCAAAGTAAGCGGTGAAACAACGGCCGAAGTACGTGAGATCGATCTGGAGGTTTCGGACGAAGAGCTGATGCGAATCAGCAAAGATGGCGTACTGGCCCTGACTCTCGATGAAATGAAGATTATCCAGTCGCAGTACCGCGATCCGAAGGTTCTGGCAGGGCGACGGGAGTTCGGTCTCGGTGCAAAGCCCACCGACGTGGAGCTGGAGTGTCTGGCACAGACCTGGTCGGAACACTGTAAACACAAGATTTTTGCCGGAACCGTGCAGTATGAAGATGAACACGGCAACAAGCAGGAGATCAAATCCCTGTTCAAATCGTTCATTCAGCGTACGACAAAGGATGTCCGCGAACGAATGGGAGAGAAGGATTTTTGCCTCTCTGTGTTCAAAGACAACGCCGGCGTTATTAAATTCAATGAACAGCATTCGCTGGTATTCAAGGTTGAAACCCACAACTCCCCGTCAGCACTGGACCCATACGGCGGCGCACTGACCGGCATTGTCGGTGTCAACCGTGATCCGTTCGGCACCGGCATTGGCTCAAAGCTGATTTTCAACACCGATGTATTCTGCTTTGCCGACCCGTTTTATGCGAAACCGCTGCCGAGTCGTCTGCTGCACCCACGCCGGATCTACGAAGGTGTTGTTGAAGGAGTCGAGCATGGCGGCAACAAAAGCGGCATTCCGACCGTTAACGGCTCACTGGTATTCGATGATCGTTTCGCCGGCAAACCGCTGGTCTTCTGCGGTACCGCTGGCTTGATGCCCGCTGTTGTTAACGGCCAGCCGGCACACGAAAAGTCCATAAAACCGGGCGATTTGATCGTCATGACCGGAGGGCGGATCGGCAAGGACGGTATTCACGGCGCGACCTTCTCGTCCGAGGAGTTAAACGAAAACTCGCCGGTAACAGCAGTACAGATTGGCGATCCGATCACCCAGAAGCGGATGTTCGACTTTCTCATCCGTGCCCGTGACAAAGGTCTCTATCGTTTCATCACCGATAACGGCGCCGGTGGCCTCTCTTCCTCAATCGGCGAGATGGCGGGTGAGTGTGGCGGCTGCCGGATGGATCTTGCCAAGGCTCCGCTCAAATATCCGGGCCTCAATCCGTGGGAGATCCTGATTTCGGAAGCCCAGGAACGGATGTCTCTGGCCGTTCCCCCTGAACAGATCGACGAGTTTCTTGCCATGGCCGTGCGCTTTGGCGTTGAGGCCACCGTGCTGGGTGAATTCACCGACAACGGTGTTTTCCATATGCTTTATGGTGAACAGACGGTCGCCTGGCTGCCGATGGAATTTATGCATGAAGGGCTCCCGCCGATGCAGTTGCCTGCGAAATGGCTTCCTCCGGTCAATGTGGAGCCAGTTATTGAAGAAAAAGGGGATTACACGAGCGACCTGAAACAGCTGCTGGCGGCGCTGAATGTCTGCTCCAAAGAATCGGTGGTTCGTCGTTATGACCACGAAGTACAGGGCGGTTCTGTCGTTAAGCCGTTTACCGGCGTTGCCAACGACGGTCCCTCCGATGCGGCGGTCGTCAGGCCGATTCTGGATTCATTCGAAGGTGTGGTGACGGCACACGGAATCTGCCCGCGCTTCTCGGATATAGACACCTATCATATGACCGCCAATGCCGTTGATGAAGCACTGCGCAATTATGTAGCCGTCGGCGGATCGCTGGAACTGGTCGCCGGTCTGGATAATTTCTGCTGGTGCGATCCGGTCCTGTCGGAGAAAACCCCGGACGGCCCCTACAAAATGGCCCAGCTAGTGCGCTCTAATCAGGCGCTGTACGATGTCTGCATGGAGTACAACCTGCCGCTGATCTCCGGCAAGGACTCGATGAAAAACGATTTTTACGACGGCACAACTAAAATATCAATACCTCCGACATTGCTGTTTTCCGTCATCGGCAAGATCGACGATGCCAGAAAAGCGGTTACGATGGATGTAAAGCGCCCGGGCGACATCGTCTATCTGCTCGGCAAAACGGCGGACGAGCTGGGGGGCTCCGAATATCTGGCGCTTTCCGGAGCGGTCGGTAATAAAGTCCCCCATGTCGATACCGTCAAGGCGTACCAGCGCTATCAGGCGTACCATGAAGCGGTTAACCAGAGGACAGTCGCTTCCTGCCACGACCTTTCCGATGGTGGTCTGGCGGTAGCCGCAGCCGAGTCCGCCTTTGCCGGCGGCTTCGGCATGGCTCTTGACCTCTCCCGCGTCCTCTGGAAGGGCGATGCGGCCGGAAAGAGCGATTGTACGCTGCTCTTCTCCGAATCAGCTTCCCGCCATCTGGTCACGGTTCACCCGGAAAATCGGGCCAAATTTGAAGCGGTGATGAGCGGCAACTGTTTTGCTTCGATCGGTGTTGTGACGGATGATCAGCAGCTTGTTGTTTCCGGTTTGACCGGCACTTCTGTTGTCTCCGCCGATCTGGCAGAGCTGAAAGAAGCGTGGCAGCAGACGTTGCGGGAACTGTAACGGTTCCCGGTGCCTGAATCAATCCACCATACCCTGAAAACCGTCTTCGGTTTTCACCAGTTCCGGGCACCTCAGCAGGAGGTTATCGAGCGGGTGGTGGCTGGTGAGGATGTATTTCTGGTGATGCCGACCGGCGGCGGCAAGTCGCTCTGTTACCAGATACCGGCTCTGCATCGGGATGGGGTGGCAATTGTCGTGTCACCGCTGATCGCTTTGATGAAAGATCAGGTCGATGCGCTGATTGCCAACGGAGTCAGGGTAGCCTGTCTCAATTCTTCGCTCTCATCCGGCGAGGCATCGCAAGTGTACCGACAGCTGGATACCGGAGCGCTTGATCTGCTGTATGTTGCTCCGGAGCGCCTGATGATGGCGGATTTTCTGGAAAAACTCGGCTCTTTGAAGCTGTCACTGTTTGCAATTGACGAGGCGCACTGCATATCTCAATGGGGACATGATTTTCGCCCTCAATATACCCAACTAGGGCGGTTACGCACGCTTTTTCCTGCGGTCCCGATTGTCGCTATGACCGCAACGGCTGATCCGGAGACCCGAAAGGATATCCTCAGCCAACTGGGGCTGGCGGATGCAGCTGTCTTTGTCGCCGGGTTTGACCGTCCCAATATCACCTATACGGTGATTCCCAAGCAGAAACCGCTCGTTCAGCTTGGCTCATTCCTGAGTGGGAGAGTTGACGAGGCCGGCATTGTCTACGCCTTGAGTCGGAAGCGGGTGGAAGAGGTTGCAGAGCGGTTACGGAGCGCCGGGTTCAACGCGGCCGCCTATCATGCCGGGTTGCCGGATGACGAACGCAGCCGTGTTCAGGAGGCGTTCCAGCGT
This sequence comes from Geobacteraceae bacterium, assembly GCA_043743795.1. Classification (GTDB taxonomy): domain Bacteria; phylum Desulfobacterota; class Desulfuromonadia; order Geobacterales; family Pseudopelobacteraceae; genus JACRCG01. The sequence goes on along the minus strand of JAYTVV010000013.1, from coordinate 3,656 downwards.
GACGACATCCGTATCGTGGTGGCTACGGTGGCCTTTGGTATGGGAATTGACAAATCTAACGTGCGCTTTGTCGTGCATTACGACATGCCGAAGAGTGTTGAAAGTTACTACCAGGAAACGGGGCGGGCAGGGCGTGACGGGCTCCCTTCGGAAGCGCTGATGCTGTTCGGCATGGGCGATGTAATGACTGCCCGGAAGCTGATTGAAAATAGTGACAATGCCGAACGGGTCAAGATTGAACTGCAAAAGCTGAATGCCATGGTAGGGTATGCCGAGGCGCTGACGTGTCGGCGGCGGGCGCTGTTATCATATTTTGGCGATCTGCGTGAGCATGAATGTGACAACTGCGACATCTGCACCGACCCGCCGCAACGCTTTGATGCTACAGAACAGTCAAGAAAAGCGCTGTCATGCGTCTATCGACTCGGTGAACGTTTTGGCATGATGTACGTCATTGAAGTGCTGCGTGGCAGCAAAAATCAGCGCGTGCTGGACATGCGTCATGATAAACTGTCAACCTGGGGGATCGGGGCGGATACATCTGCCGTTCAGTGGGAAAATATCATGCGCCAGTTGATCCACCTCGGGTATCTGGTGCAGGATTTTACCCGCTTCGGTGCGTTAGGACTTTCAGAAGCGGCCCGTCCGGTTCTGAAGGGTGAGACTCAGGTTATACTTGGTCTGCCGCGTGATGCCGTGAAAACGGTGGAAAAAGGGCGCAAACGTGTTGGCGGTCTGAAGGATTACGACCTTGCTTTATTTGATGCATTACGATCTACCCGTAAACAAATTGCCGATGAAGCCGGAGTGCCGCCTTTTGTGGTGTTTTCCGACGCAACCCTGGCGGAAATGGCCCGCAGTAAACCGACTCATTCACGAGAGATGCTACAAATAAGCGGCGTGGGCGAACATAAATTGATTAAATACGGCAAGGCTTTTATGGATGTTATTGCCGGCTATAGGCAGGAACGTTCCCCGAAAAACATATCCGCTCTTTCTGATGAGGATCTGGCGCTGACTTTGAGCGATACCCAGAAAGAAACGCTACGTTTGTACCGGGAAGGGCTTGACCTGTCCGGCATCACATTAAGGCGCGGTTTGAAAGATTCCACCATTGCCGCTCATCTTGAAGAATTAGTGAATCTTGGCGCTGATGTTGACCTGCTGCGCTTTGTGGATGCGGATAAAGTGCCGCTGATTCAGACCAGGCTTGCTGTGGTGGGGGCGGGCAGTTTGTCGGAACTGCGTGAAGGATTACCAGAAACAGTCAGCTACGAAGATATTCGCTTTGTGCGTGGGGCGTGGAAACGATAAAACCGTTTCTGTTATGTGAGGTAAAACTAGTGGCAGAAAAAGTAAAAAAGACGATCCCAACCCGACAGCAAATACTGGCAGTTTTGAGTGCAAATGAGGAATTGCTCAAAGCTAGGGGGGTTCTACGCATCGGTCTTTTTGGCTCTTTTGCGCGGAATCAGGGGCGAGTACGGAGCGATCTGGATTTTTTAGTTGAATTTGAGCGTCCCACGTTTGACAACTACATGAGTCTTGCGTTTTCGCTGGAAAAACTGTTTGGGCGTCATGTTGACCTGGTGACGCCGGACGGGTTAAGTAATCACATACGGCCATACATCGAAAATGAGGTGGTCTGGCATGAAGCCTGATGTGGTATTCCTGAAGCATATTCTTGACGAAATTGTTTTTGTGCTTGCTGCAACATCGGGGAAGACACTGGCTGATGTGCAGGAAGATGGGATGTTGCAGCGAGCCTGCTCTCGTAGTATTGAAATTGTTGGTGAAGCTGTAAAAAATGTATCAACCCCACTGAGAAAAGCGAATCCGCACATCCCATGGAAGCAGCTTGCAGCTATGCGGGATAAACTGATCCACCAATATTTTGGTATTAATTGGGTGATTGTTTGGGATGTTATAGAGAATCATCTGCCGGTTCTGCAAAGTGATATTGGTAGACTTGTAACAGCGATTGAAACAGAAAAAGTTAGACCTTTGACTATCAAGGAGAACAGGAAGCAATGAAACAGACACGCGCAATCGTCATAACCGGCAACGGCACCAACTGCGAGATGGAAGCGGCCCATGCCTGCCGTCTCGGGGGATTCGATGAGACCGTTATTGCCCACATCGCCGAGATTCTTTCCGGTGAGATCCGCCTGGATGATTTTCATTTTCTCAATCTGACCGGGGGCTTTCTTGATGGTGATGATCTGGGTAGCGCCAAGGCCCAGGCCAATCGCCTGAAAAATGCCGCAGTAAGCGGGAGTGATGAAAAACTGGTAGATCAGTTCACGCGATTTATCGCAAGCGGCAAGTTGATCCTCGGGGTTTGTAACGGTTTCCAGTTGATGGTCAAGATGGGGATGCTGCCCGGTTTCGACGGTCACTATCTGAACCAGAGCGTCACGCTGACCCATAACGACTGCGGCCGCTTCCAGGATCGCTGGACCTACCTGCAGGTCGATGCCGCTTCGCCGAGCGTATTCACTCGAGGGATCAACAAGGGAATCTATCTGCCGGTACGTCACGGTGAAGGAAAGTTCCTCTGTGATTCTGCTGAAACGCTGGCGCGGATCGAAGAGGGACACCTGGCTGTGTTACGCTACAGCGGTGCCGATTACACCGAAGCAACGTTGGAGTTTCCCGCTAATCCCAACGGTTCAACGGGTGCCATTGCGGCGCTGTGTGATCCGACCGGCCGTCTGATGGGGCTCATGCCGCATCCGGAGGCGTTTGTTCATTATACCCAGCATCCGAGATGGACACGAGAAAATCTGCCGGAAGAGGGTGACGGGTTGATCCTGTATAAAAATGCCGCCGAGTATGTTAGAAATAACCTGGTCTGATTCACAAACAAAGTGGAGCCTTTACCTATGAAGCTATCCCGTCCTCAAGAAGAATGCGGCGTTTTCGGTATTTACAATCACTCGGAGGCATCAAACCTGACCTATCTCGGTCTCTATGCCCTGCAACATCGCGGTCAGGAAAGCTGCGGCATTGTCTCCTCGGACGGCAATTCCCTGTACGCTCACAAGCGGATGGGGTTGGTTGCTGATGTATTCAGCAATCCGGACGTTTTCAAAAAGCTGCCGGGTAAATCGGCTATCGGACATGTGCGCTATTCAACAGCCGGTGCTTCGGTGGAAAAAAATGTTCAGCCGATTATGGTCGATTATTCGCGTGGTTCAATCGCGGTTGCCCACAACGGCAATCTGGTCAATGCCCAACTGCTGAAGGCGGAACTGGAAGCCTACGGCTCAATTTTTCAGACGACGATGGATACCGAAATAATCATCCATCTGATTGCCGCCTCCAAAACCAACTCGCTTGTTGACCGTATTACGGATGCTCTGAAGCGTATTCAGGGTGCCTATTGCCTGGTCTTTTTGACCGAGTCCCGCATGATTGCGGTACGTGACCCGAACGGATTCCGCCCGTTATGCCTCGGCAAACTCGGTAACGCCTGGGTTGTTGCGTCTGAAAGTTGTGCACTGGACCTGATTGAAGCAGACTTCGTCCGCGAGATCGAACCGGGTGAAATGGTTGTCTGCACCAAAGACGGCAATATCAAGTCGCTCTTTCCGTTCAAGAAGATTGAGCCGACCCCCTGCATCTTCGAATTTGTCTATTTTGCCCGCCCCGAT
>JAYTVV010000012.1:0-7490 GCA_043743795.1 Geobacteraceae bacterium | reverse complement strand
CAGGCGCTGGTTGCCCAGACCAAAACCGACTACTATCAGGCTCTCTACGATTACCAGACCGCATCTGCCCGCCTGCAGAATGCTCTTGGGGAGCTATAGCAGGACACGTACGTAATTTGGATAGAATTTCGGAGGATATATGGCAGAAGAGACAACAACAGTAGAAGCAGTGACAGCACCAAAACCGGCAGGCAACAAGAAGATTAAAGGGTTTGTCGTCCTGTTGACGGTCATTTTAGTGGGCGGTTATTTCGGCCTAAAGATGTTTGTCACCAGCAGGACCCATATCGAAACCGATAATGCCTTTATCGAAGCGAGAATCGTTCAGGTTTCGTCCAAAGTGTCCGGCACGGTGGCACGGGTACTGGTCAACGACAACCAGCTTGTCAAACGTGGCGACCTGCTGCTCGAAATAGACGGACGTGATTACCAGCTTCAGATCGCAAAGGCTGCTGCCGGGGTCGGCATGGCTGAAAACGAAACCGGTGGCGAACGGATGAAGGTGGAAGAGGCTCGTGCGGCGCTGCAATCGGCCAAAGCCAGTTTCGATCAGGCAGCAGTAGATCTGCACCGCGCAGAAAAACTCTTCAGCCGGGATGTTCTGCCCAAAGAGCAACTGGATCGCCTGACAACCGTACAACGAGTGAGCGAAGCACAGCTGAAAGAGGCGGAAGAAGCCCTTAAACGTGCTCAGGCTGAAGCGGGGCTGGCTGTAACATCGGGCAGCAAAGCCAAAATTCTTCAGCGCAAAGCGCAGCTGGACGAGGCGCAGCTGCAGCTATCCTACACAAAAGTGTTTGCTCCGCGCGACGGCTATATCACCAGAAAATCGATTGAATCCGGCGTCAACATTCAGGCAGGACAACCGCTCATGGCTCTTGTACCGCTGCAGGAAGCCTGGATCACCGCAAACTATAAGGAACGTCAAATCACCTATCTGAAAGCGGGACAAAAAGTCAGATTCTCCGTCGATGCCTACCCCGGTAAAACCTTCAACGGCACGGTGGACAGCATCATGGCCGGAACCGGGGCCGCCTTTTCCCTGCTGCCACCCGAAAACGCCACCGGCAACTACGTCAAAGTCGTCCAGCGGGTACCGGTAAAGATCAACATAGACAAGAATTCAGACCCGGAGCGTCTGCTGCGCGTTGGCATGAGTGTCATTCCGACCGTGCTGACCGGTAGGACCAGCGGTGACGTGTTCAAGGATCTGAATCCGTTTAAATGAGCGACGATAAAACTATCAATAAATGGTTGATCACCATAACCGTCATGCTCCCGGCCATCATGGAGATTATTGACACTTCGGTCGCCAACGTCGCTCTGCCGCACATGCAGGGGAGCCTCAATGCCGGCACGGATGAAGTCACCTGGGTCCTGACCTCCTACCTCGTCGCCAACGCCGTCGTGCTTCCCATGACCGGCTGGCTGTCACGCGTGTTTGGCCGCAAGCGGTTTCTGATGACCTGTATCGTGCTGTTCACGCTGGCATCACTGCTTTGCGGAGCCGCGCCTAATCTTGCCATGCTGATATTTTTCCGGATTCTCCAGGGCGCGGCCGGCGGTGCCCTGATACCGATCAGCCAGGCAATTCTGATGGAAACATTCCCGCCGCACCAGCGCGGAATGGCCATGGCCATTTTTGGTGTCGGAGCTATGTTTGGACCGATCGTCGGCCCGGCTCTTGGTGGCTGGATCACTGACAACATGAGCTGGCGCTGGATTTTTTACATCAATCTGCCGATCGGCATCATCGCCATGATCATGTGCGCCTTCTTCATTTTTGATCCTGAGTATCTCCGCCAGAAAGCACGGGCAATCACCATCGATTACTGGGGACTTTTTTTACTGGTTGTCAGTATGGGGTCACTGCAGATGGTGCTGGATAAAGGACAACAGGAGGATTGGTTTAACTCGTCGTTCATCATTGCATTCAGCGTTATTACGGTAATCTCTCTGATCATGCTGGTCTGGGTTGAACTGACCCACGAACACCCAATCATTAACCTGCGACTGTTCAAAAATATTTCCTTCTCTGCCGGCAACCTGATCATGTTTGTGGTCGGCTTTGCGCTCTACAGCTCCATCATGCTGATTCCACTGTTTCTGCAGACCTTGATGGGCTATTCTGCCACGGACGCGGGCATGGTTATGGCACCCGGCGGCGTTGCCACACTTTTTACCATGCCGCTGGTGGGAGCAGCGCTGGCCAAAAAAGATGGTCGTAAGATTGTGTTTATCGGCCTGATACTCGGGGCAACCTCCATGTTCATCATGCAGGGACTTAATCTGCAGGGGGCATTTTGGAACTATACCTGGCCCCGCATTGTTCTGGGTTTCGGGTTGGCAATGATCTTCGTGCCGCTTACGACCGTGACGCTGGCCTCAATCTCCCGGGAAGAGATGGGCAATGCCACCGGCATGTTCAGCCTGCTGCGCAACATCGGCGGCAGTGTCGGCATTGCCATCGCTGCTACACTTCTGACCCGTTACGAGCAGTTTTACCAGAACAGCCTGGTTGCCAACATCAATCCGTACAGCCCGGCATGGCAGATGCGTTTTGAGAGTTTGAAACAGACATTGATTGCCAAGGGGATGGCCGTTACTCAGGCTGAGACATCGGCACTTGCCATGATGTACGGGGCCGTGAAACGACAGGCGGGCACTCTCGCCTTCAACAGAATCTTTTTCATCATCGGCCTGGCATTCCTGATCATTATCCCGCTGCTGTTTCTGCTCAAGCGCCCCTCGCACGTCGAAGGCGGAGGCATGGGGCATTAAAAAGCGGGGCATATTTTACAAAAACATGCCCCGCTTCACTTCATCAGATTTTCAACTCTCTTATTTCTCTTTTTTCACCGTAAATTTATAACCGCTGAACATGCTAGAAATCTCACTGCCGTGCTCTTTAATATCCATCAACCAGGCACTATAGATGTGGTTGATGATGAAGCCGAAGATCATCCACATACTGGCGTGGTGTGCAAGCCGCATTCCCTGATTTGAAAACAGTGAGTACATAAAACCAAGCGATTTGTGCATAACACCAGCAGGGGCATGCTCCGCATACAGCGAAAATCCGGTCAGTATCATCAGAATATAGAGAATAAACAGAGCAAAATAAGCCGTCGTTGCCAACGGGTTATGACCCACCGTTTCAGGCACTTCTTTGTCCACAAACATATAGTAGCGGAGCATTCTGATCATTTTTTCTCTGCCAGGTGCCGTCGCAATAGGGAAGAACTCTTTCCAGCCGGCGTATTTGTTGCCGAGAAGAGACCAGATCAAACGTGAAATGACACTGACAGCAAACGCATATGCAGCAGTGAAGTGAACAAACCGTATCCACCCCATGGTAAAATCAGAGGCCGAACTGCCGAATGAATATGGTGTGCCGATAAAGAATCCGGTCACAGCCAATATCACAATAGACATCACGTTGACCCAGTGAGACCAGCGAACCGGTAACTCCCAGATGTAGCATTTGAATTTGCAGGATTCACTCATTTTAGCCTCCACTTCCGCTAAGACACTTTGACCGTGACAACCTCATTGCCGTTAACATCCATCACATGGACAGCGCAGGCCATACAGGGATCAAAAGAATGAATGGTGCGCAGAATTTCAAGCGGCTTGTTTTCATCTGCCACCGGTGTGCCCACCAGAGCGGCTTCATAGGGACCGCGTTGTCCTTTTGCATCACGGGGAGATGAGTTCCACGTTGACGGAACAACCGCCTGATAGTTGAGAATTTTCTGATCCTTGATTTTGATCCAGTGGCCAAGTGCACCGCGGGGAGCCTCGTGAAAACCGTATCCCCTGGCTTCTGCCGGCCAGGTCGCCGGATCCCAGCTTTCATTGTTGTGGATACGGTAATCGCCTTTGGAGATATTACTGATCAGCTCATCCAGCCATTTGGGCGTCTGTTGTGCTATCAGCAGGCAATCAATGCCCCGGGCAGCGGTACGACCGAGCGTTGAAAAAAGTGCATCGGCGCCGACACCCAGCTTACCGAGCACCAGATCAACAACCGCCCTGGTTTCTTTATGTCCGGACGCATAGGCGACCAGAATGCGGGCAAGGGGACCAACCTCCATCGCTTTTTCTTCATAGCGCGGCGATTTGGCAAATGAATATTTCGCAGTGGTATCAAGATTCTTGTACGGCGGTTTTGGTCCGGTATACCGAACCTCTGTCTCTCCTTCAAAGGGGTGCAGACCCTTTCCGGTCCCGGCTGTGTTATCAAACCAGGAGTGATCTACGTATTCAGCAATTTTACCCTGATCAATCGGAATAACTTTGGAGAGGTCTTTGTTCAGCAGTGCGCCGGAAGGGAACCACTGATTGCCATTGGCATCCGGAAATTCCCCATACGACAGGTAGTTGCCGACGCCACCGCCGATGGCTGCCCAATCCTTGTAAAATGAGGCTACTGCCAGCAGGTCCGGGATGTAGACTTTCTCGACAAAGTCCTGAGCCTTTTTCAGCAGGCGCTTGATCTCGATCAGTTTGTCAGCATTAAGCGCATTTTGGGAATCCGGATCGATCGGAATTGACATCCCGCCGACCAGAAACGATTGGGGGTGCGGGTTTTTGCTCCCCAGGATGGCGTGAATTTTGATGACATCTTTTTGCCACTCCAACGCTTCAAGGTAATGGGCAGTCGCCATCAGGTTGGCCTCAGGCGGCAGTTTATAGGCGGGATGCCCCCAATAGGCATTAGCAAACGGCCCCAGACGGCCTGAGGCAACAAACGCTTTCACCTTATCCTGCACCGCTTTGAAATAGGTGGCGGAATTATTGGGCCAATCCGAAAGCGAAGCTGCCAGAGCAGCTGTTTTAGCCGGGTCAGCTTTCAGGCCGGAGGTAATATCAACCCAGTCAAGCGCATGGAGATGATAAAAATGAATGACGTGATCCTGCACATTCTGGATGCCTATGATGATATTGCGGATCAGCTGGGCGTTGGGTGGAATTTTGATTTTCAGCGCATCTTCAACGGCCCGTACGGAAGCGATCGAATGAACAGTGGTGCAGACGCCGCAGAAACGCTGCGTCCAGAACCAGGCATCACGAGGGTCACGTCCACGAAGGATTTTCTCGATACCACGAAACATGGTAGCTGAACTCCAGGCGTCTTTTATGACGCCCCCCTCTATCTCGGCTTCAATGCGAAGATGACCTTCTATTCTGGTAATCGGATCTACAACAATCCTGGCCATATCCTATCCCTCCTTGGTGTCTGCAGGTTCTTTATCTTTGCGCAGCGCATTCATCGCGCCATGAACAGCGAATGCCGCACCGGCGCCGGCCACGAGACCAAGACCGATTTTGTCGGCGGTCGCCTCGATGCCGAAGCCCGGAACATGGGGGAGACGGCGATACAGCGGCGACATGGTATCCCAGAATTGCGGCTCGGAGCAGCCTGCACAGCCGTGGCCGGAAGCGACCGGCCAACTGGTTTTTTCGTTGTAGCGCTGGGTCGGGCAGTTATGAAACGTCGCCGGTCCCTTGCAGCCCATTTTGTAAAGGCAGAATCCTTTGCGATGGGCATCATCGCCCCAATGTTCAACATACTGGCCGGCATCAAAATGAGGCCGACGCTCACAGTTGTCGTGGATGCGCTTGCCGTAGGCGAACAGCGGACGTCCCTTGCTGTCCATCGCCGGAATTTTACCGAACACGAGGTAGTGCACAACCGTGGCAGTCAGGTTATCGGCGTTGCAGGGACAGCCGGGAAGATTAATGACCGTGGCTCCCGGAACCGCTTCTTTAACTCCAACTGCACCGGTCGGATTTGGCACCGCTGCGGCAATACCGCCGTACGCAGCACACGTTCCGATCGCAATAGTCGCCAGAGCGCTGCCGCAGACCCGACGAGCGATCTCCAGATGTGTCTTGCCGCTGGTGCAGCCATAGACGCCATCATCTTTCATGGAGATGGAACCTTCGACAACGCAGATATACTTACCTTTGTACTTCGTAATAGTGTTTTCCAGGGCTTCATCGGCCTGATGCCCGGCAGCGGCCATGATCGTTTCGTGATAATCCACGGACAGAATATCAAGGATAATCTCGCCAACAGTCGGATTTGCGGCTCGCAGCAACGCTTCCGTATCTCCGGTACAGTCCTGGAAGTTCAGCCAGACCAATGTTGGCCGTTTGACTTCATCCAAAGCCTGGGCAACTGACGGTGCGAACGACGCCGGCAGTGACATCGCCGCAGTCATTGCAGTACAGAACTTGAGGAAATCACGCCGGGACACCCCACGCTGTGTGAGAATTTCTCCTACGGAGTATTCCCGCTTATCAATGCCGTGTTCGGATTCCTGTGATACATCGCTGTTCTTTTGAATACTCATGCCTAACCCCCTTTCAGAAGTTTCTGCTGATATAAATGTATATAAACCGCCATATATTTAAGACTGCAAACTTAGGTATAAAATATAAACTGGTTTTATTGCAACATTTTTTTGAGTATTAAAAGCAAACGTACAAATTAAACTATGTGGCAAATAGCGTTGCCAGAATTAAACCGTTCTATTTTGCTGTTTTCTTGTTACGCTTCTTCTTCAAATTTTCTTTGACCCGCTTTTCAGCCCGTGCGATCAGCAGCTTATGACTCCCCTCGCCTTGGCCGTCAAGAGGCATACGCTGGACATAACTGCCGTCTGACTGCATATCCCACGCGGAGCGCTGGTCCGTAAGATGAGTATCAAAAATATGTCTCAGTTCTTTGGTCAATTCAGATGGCTCAACCGGACAAAGAATCTCGACCCGCGCTTCCAGATTTCGCTTCATCGCATCAGCCGAGGCGATAAAATATTCTTCGGCGCCGCCATTGCGGAAGTAGTAAATACGGGCATGCTCCAAAAACCTGCCAACCACACTGACAACGCGGATTGACTCAGAAAGCCCCGGAATACCCGGCAGCAAGCGGCAGGTATCACGCACAATCAGATCTATTTTAACGCCGGCCATGGAGGCCCGATACAGCCCCCGCACAACTTCGGCATCTTCAAGCGCATTTATTTTAAACTGAATCAATCCTCCTCCGACCGTTTGATGCACGTTGATTTCCCGTTCTATTTTATCCAGCAGCGCTTTTTTCAGCGTCCGGGGAGCAAGCGCAAGTTTCGAATATTTACGTTTCAGCATGAAACCGGTCGTAAGAAAATTAAACAGCTCGGTGACGTCTTCAGCAATAATCTGATCGCAGGTCAATATACCGACATCACTGTACAACCGGGCGGTCTCCGCATGATAATTGCCGGTACCGATATGCAGATAGCGACGCAACCCGGTATAATCCTGGCGCACAACCATGATGACCTTGCAATGGGTCTTCAAGCCAACGACACCATACGTGACGTGCACTCCCGCCTCCTCCATCCGCTCCGCCAGGCTGATATTGGCCGCCTCGTCAAAACGTGCCTTCAGCTCGACAACAACGGCAACCTGTTTGCCGTTGTTCGCAGCCTGAACCAGGG
>JAYTVV010000011.1:0-4508 GCA_043743795.1 Geobacteraceae bacterium | reverse complement strand
TGCTGTCAACAACTAATTTCCAACAACAAACTTTTTTCTCGAGCACCCCGCGAAACTTCCGTCTCAAAAGGGGCTCGCTTTCTATCATAAACAATTCAATACTGTCAAAATAAAAATGAACAGAGTGAAAAATAAATAGCTATCTATTCCTCGAACACCTCATAAAAGCCATGAGTTCCAAGCTTGTGAACTTTCATCATATCTGTTGACCCACGCGTTTCGATAAGACCCATAGTGATTACAACTTGATCTCCATTATGAAAACCATTGGCTAATAGTTTCTTTTCCACCTCGTATACTTGCTGATCCGTATTTTCCATTATACCAACCTCTGTACATTGGACACCCCAGTATATAGACAGGCGTCGACGTATTTCCGGCGATGCTGTGAAGGCAATAATTTGCGTAGAGGGGCGAAAGGCGGACATAAGTGCAGCTGTACTGCCAGACCTCGTAAATACTGCTATTGCTTTAGCCTTAAGAGAAGCAGCAGTCCTGCAGGAAGATTCAGCAACTGCTTGTGCAACCGTCGAGACCTGACAGTTGGGGCCTGCACCAGAAAGGAATCCATTATTTTCTACATCCTTGGCAATGCGAACCATCGTTTCTACCGATTCGATTGGAAAATCACCCGAAGCTGTTTCAGCCGATAACATAATCGCATCAGTACCGTCAATAATAGCATTGGCAACGTCGGATGTTTCAGCCCTTGTTGGACGCGGATTGCGAATCATTGAGTCCAGCATTTGAGTCGCAGTTATGACCGGCTTACCGGCCTTGTTGCAAGCCTGAATAATCTTTTTCTGATATATAGGCACCTTTTCAGGTTCAATTTCGACTCCCAGATCGCCACGTGCCACCATAACAGCGTCAGTAGCTTCAAGGATTTGTTTAAAGTTGCGCAGCGCCTCGGGTTTTTCAATCTTTGCAACTACCGGCGTATCTTTCCCTTTAGCAGCAATCAGCCTCTTAATTTCATGGATATCTTCAGCAGTACGCACAAAAGAGAGTGCAATAAAATCAACTCCGGCGTCTAAGGCAAAGTCGAGATCTATCAGATCTTTTTCAGTAAGACACGGAGCTGAAACGTTCACTCCCGGAAGATTGATGCCCTTGTTGTTTTTAAGAAGTCCGCCTGCAATAACCTGACATCTGACGCGCTCACCATCAAGCGCAATAACTTTCAACTCAAGCAATCCGTCATCCAGCAATATTCGAGAACCTGGATGCACGTCATGCGGCAGCGACTGATAAATAGTGGGGATCACACCGTCGCAACCAAGTATATTATCTGTAGTGATAACAACTTCCTGTCCTTTAGTCAGCAGCATACCGTCGCCAGCCATCTTTCCTGTCCTGATTTTGGGGCCTTGAAGATCACCAAGTATCCCTGCCTGACGACCGAGCTTATCTGAAACATTCCGGATGATGTCAATCAGCTCCTGTTTTTGGAAGTTTTCACCATGAGAAAAATTCAGCCTGAAAATATCAACACCGGCCTGCATCAACTTCCGTATCATTTCCGGTGAGGAGCTTACAGGACCAACGGTTGCAACTATTTTAGTTTTACGCATATGTTTTGACATAAATTATTCCTTTTAATGGTTATCGTAATAACAACTGACACTATGTAGAGCCCTGCGATTATCCGTGAATGGCTTCTTTATGTACATCCAGCGCTGCTTCCCGGATAGCCTCCGGCAGGGTCGGGTGGGCGTGACAAATTAAAGCGATATCCCGGGCAGTTCCACCAAAACTCATCACCGTAGCGGCCTCAGCTATCAAATCAGAAGCACGTGGCCCAACAATATGAATACCAAGTACGCGGTCACTTTCCATATGGGCAAGAATTTTGACAAAACCCTCCGTTTCATCCATGCAGCGCGCCCGGCCAAGTGCTGCAAAATTAAAACGGCCACTACGATAGGGAATGCCGGCAGCTTTGAGCTGTTCCTCTGTCATCCCGACACTGGAAGCTTCCGGCCATGTATAAACCGCTCCCGGAATGAGATCGTATTCAACTGCGGTAGCCATACCCGCCATCCGTTCAACGCAGGCCACGCCCTCTTCAGATGCCTTATGCGCCAGCATGGGGCCGGCCACCAGATCACCGACAGCGAAAATTCCCGGCAACGATGACTGATAGGAATCATCGACAACCACCCTCCCCGCTTCATCCATCGTGACACCAATCTCCTCAAGGCCCAGACCGGCAGACAACGGTCGCCGTCCTACAGCAACCAGCACTTTGTCACAATCAACCTCTTCGCTCTCGGTACCGGAATTAAACTGAACAATCGCCTTTGCACCAATACGGCGCACGCCGGTTATACGGGTACTCAGCTTAAACTGGATGCCCTGTTTCCGCAGACTGCGGTAGAGCATGTCGGCGGCCTGACGATCCATATTCGGTAAAATCTGCGGCAGCATCTCCATAACTGTCACCTGAGCGCCCAACCGTCGCCAGACTGAACCGAGTTCGAGACCGATAAAACCGCCGCCGGCAACAATAAGATGTTCCGGAACCTGATCAAAAGAGAGCGCTTCGCGGGCGCTCACAACAACCTGTCCGTCAAACGGAATGCCCGGCAACCCCGACGCTTCGCTGCCGGTGGCAAGTATCACTTTAGGTGCGGCAAGCACAACTGTTGACCGCGGGACCGTTTCCAGAAGGCTCTGCTGCCCTTGTCCAATGGGTGTTGGGACGGCCAGTGCCACTTCGACCTGATGGTGGCCTGTTTCGTTTGCACCCTGCAAAACAGCGGTACCGTGAAAACGAACGATCTCGTTTTTCTTGAAAAGATAGGAAATGCCGTCTGTCAGTTTCTTGACCACATCTTTTTTGCGCAGCATCATCGAATCAAGGTCGAGGCGCGGAGGATCAATTGCGATGCCGTGCAGCGCAAACTTGTCGCGGGCAACGGCAAAGAGTTCACTGGAGTCAAGCAGAGCCTTGCTCGGGATACATCCTTCGTTTAGGCAGACGCCACCTGGCGTGGCACGTTTTTCAACCACGGCAACCTTCATTCCGAGCTGTGACGCACGAATAGCAGCCACATAGCCACCCGGCCCGGCGCCGATTACGATCAAATCAAATGTTGTCGCGTCTGACATGAAATACCCTCCATATTTTGCTCTTTTCATTCATTACAAGCGGGAGTAGCAGGGATACACCTTCTCACCCTTCCAACAGCAACTCTTCCGGCGCTTCAATGTATTCTTTGACTTTTTTCAAAAAGCTAACCGCCTCACGACCGTCAATAACACGATGATCATAGGAAAGTGCCAGATACATCATTGGCCTGATGACAATCTGTCCGTCGCGCACGACCGGTCGATCCTGAATGGCATGCATCCCCAACACGGCACTTTGGGGCGGGTTGAGAATCGGTGTTGAAAGCATCGATCCGTAGACGCCGCCATTGCTTATGGTAAAGGTGCCGCCCTCCAGATCAGAAATCGCCAGATGATTTGTTTTAATCTTCTCTGCAAAAGCAGCAATTGCCTGATCAATCTCAAACATTTTAAGCTGATTTGCATTGCGCAGCACCGGCACAACTAACCCTTTATCCCCTCCAATTGCAACACCAATATCATAAAAATGATGAATGACAATATCATCGCCATCAATGCTGGCATTAACCAGTGGGAACTCTTTGAGAGACTCTACACATGCCTTGACAAAAAACGGCATAAGGCCAAGTGCAGCGCCGTGACGCTGCAGAAAGTGATCACGGTAGGTGCTGCGTAATGCTTTAACATGAGAGAGGTCAGCCTCGCTGAAGGTAGTAAGCATAGCGGTTTGCTGGCGGGCGGCAACCAGGCGTTCGGCAATCCGCTTGCGCAGAGGTGACATCGGACGGCGCTCCTCGCGGCCGGGAGAATACACGGGCGACTCTTCCGTTTTCACCGACAAAGGTCGTACCGGCTCTACCGTAACGATCGGCGGATGCTGTTCAGCAAGGCGCGACGACATCGGCACAGGAACCACTATGTTCGTTTCGGGAATAACTGCAGGTAATTCGGCAATAACAGCAGGCCGGGAAACCGGCGGCATTTTTGACTTTTCTTCCATACGGGCAACAAGGTCATCTCGTGTAATACGCCCCCCCTTGCCGTTTCCTACGACCTCGTCCGGAGAGATATTATGCTCCCGCATCTCACGGCGAAGCGAGGGTGAGGATGGTGGAACAGCCGCTGTTTCCGCCAGTCGCGCCGCAGATGGAACAACATGAGTATCCGGGATTACCGCGGGTTCTTCAAGCACGCCTATTGTCGTCCCGACAGCTACCGTTGTACCTTCAAGCACCAGGATGGTGAGGATTCCGGACACATCAGCATTGAGATCGAGTGTAATTTTGTCCGTTTCTATTTCACAGATTGGTTCATCCCGCTTGACAACGTCACCGTTTTTTTTGAACCACTTGGCGAGAAGCGCCTCGCGCACCGACTCACCCACTTCAGGTATCTTTATTTCCATGACGAGCTCCATCAAAACAGTTTGAATT
>JAYTVV010000010.1:0-7581 GCA_043743795.1 Geobacteraceae bacterium | reverse complement strand
GGTTCGGCCTCAGCTATCAATTCGATACGCCGTTCCCCCGCCTGTTTCGGCTCCTGAGCGGTGACGGGGGGCAACTCTTTCCCCGGTTTGATCATGCCGAAATAGCGCTCAACCAGGGCAATTGTCGCCTTCGCGTCAATATCACCCACAATCGCAATGATGGCATTATTGGGTGCGTAATAACTGTGGAAAAACTGTTCCGCCTTGCTGCGGGTCAGGTTTTCAATATCGGACATCCAGCCGATGGTCGGCTGACCGTAGGCGTGCGTCAGGAAGCTGGAGGCAACAAACGTTTCCCATAATTTACTTTCCGGGTCGGCGTCATAAGATCTGCGGCGCTCCTCCATAACGACAGAGCGTTCGGTGTAGAATTCGCGCAGCACCGCATTCTGCAGGCGGTCCGACTCAATGGCCGCCCACAACTCCAGCTTGTTTGAGGGGAGGTTGATCAGATAGGTTGTACCGTCACGGCTGGTAAAGGCATTGTAGCCGGTGCCGCCGTTCTTTGAATACAGTTCGAAGAACTCATCTTTGATAACATATTTTGACGCATCTGCTTCCAGAGCGGTCAGCTGTTTTTCCAGTTCCACCACTTTACCGGAATCAGCCTTGTCGCGCTTTGCTTTCTCAGCCATCAGCGTTTGTGCGACCGCCTCGATTTTATCAAGAATCGGTTTTTCTGCAGCGTAATTCGTGGTCCCGAGCGTGGTTGTCCCTTTGAAGAGCATGTGTTCCAGCAGATGCGCAATCCCTCGTTCATCGCTCCGTTCATCCACACTCCCGACCCGGAAGCGGATCCATGCTGAGACTGTCGGCGAGGTGTGTCGCTCCACCATCAGCAGTTTCATGCCGTTTTTAAATGTGTGTTCAACGACTTTTTCTTCCAGCGTTGCGGCGTGTATGCCCGTGGCACAGAGCGCAAGCAGGGCCACTGCCACTAAAATCCGTTTCATATTCCGTACTCCCTTAAAATACTGAAAATTTAATGTATTTACGCGGATCTTCCTTGAAATCTTTTACCAGTGCATCCAGATCGTCAACCATTTTGTTCATTTTGTCATAAAGCACCTTGTCGTTTACCAGTTTGCCGGCGGTACCGTCGCTGCCCTTGACTTTTGCGGTCACCTCTTCAATCGCTTTGACCGATGATTCGGCTCTGGTAAGGAGTGACATTCCCTTGTCATAAAACTCCCGATCATTAAGCAGCAGGCCAATCGTACCATCTTTTGACATGATCCGTTTCTGCAGGTCGCTGACATCATCGGCTGCCTGGACACTCTTGTCTGCCAGTGACGTCAGCTTGGAGTAGAGCGCCTTATCGTAAATCAATCTGTTAAGAGTACCGTCGGAGGATTGTATGTCCTGCAGCGTCCGATCGGCTCGGTTCAGGATGCTGATGAGTTTGTTGTACGGTTCCGGATCGCGGTTGAGTCTGCCAAGCGTGCCTTCACCCCGGTTTATCGTAACGACCAGCTCTTTCATTTCAACGGCCAGTCGCGCAATATTACTGTAGAGTGTTTCATCCTTGTTCAGTTTTCCGAGCGTACCCTTCCCCCTATCAATGTTGTCAATAATCCCGTTTACCTTGTCAAAGGTCTCGCCGGCTTTCTGAATAACGTCATCCAGCTTTGCAGCCGGTGTCCCCTGCAACAGGTCGGGCGGGTTGTCGGAATAGCGTTTTGAGGGGAGGATGTCGACATATTTTTCACCCATCAGACCACGGGTTTTGATTGTTATTTTTGAATCGGTGCCGATTTTCTTCATGGCCTCGGTATCGACTTCGATATCAATGCTGACCTCATTACTGTTCTTTGGATCGGCGAAGAAAATATTTATGACGAGGCCGACGTCCACCCCTGCCAGCCAGACCGGGGCACCGACTTTCAGGCCGACCACATCATTCATGACGACCCGCATGGCTCCCTTGGTGACGAACATTTTGGTTTTCTGCCCCATCAACAGGACTCCGCCGGCAAAGAAGATCAGCGCCAGAAAGATAAAAACACCTCCCCGTACCTGAGCCCAGCCGATCTGATTACTTCGTTTCATGTAGATTCCACCTGTTCCTATTGTTTTACCGTTCTGATGTGAGCGTTATACAAACAATGAGCTGTCTGTCGGTTCTAAAAATTCGCGCACCTCGGGGATCTTGCTGGACCTCATCTCATCTTCGCTCCCTTCGAACAGCATACGTGCTTTATGCAGAAAGGTAAAACGCTGCGAGGTTGCAAAGGCAGTGGCCAGATCATGAGTGACCATCAGCGTCGTCTTGCCTTCTGCCTGCAGGCGCTGCATCAGGGTACAGATGTTGTAGACCCCTATCGGATCAAGCCCGGTAGTCGGTTCGTCAAAGAAAATATAATCCGGATCAGCTGCCAAGGCACGGGCTATAGCTACCCGCTTCTTCATGCCGCCTGACAGTTCCGCCGGATACAGGTTGAGTGCGGCTTCCACACCGACAAAACTGAGTTTTTCGTGGACAACGGCGGTGATTTCGTTCTGCGAGAGCCGGTCCTCTTCGAATAGACGATAGCCGACATTCTCCCCGACGGTCATCGAATCGAACAGTGCGCCCCCCTGGAAAACAATGGCGATCCGTTTGCGCTGCTGCATGAAGTGTGATTCCGGCAGGCCGGTGATGCAGAGATCACCGATAAAAACCGAACCGGAATTCGGCTCAAGGAGGCCGAGGAGCAGTTTGAGGATGGTTGTCTTCCCGGCGCCGCTGACTCCCAGAATAGTACGATTGACGCCTCGTTCCAGATGAAAGTCAAAATCTTCGAGGATTTTACGCCCGCCGATGGAATAGCAGAGCTTTTCCATGCGGATGGAGTCGCTGGAAATCATTGCCGGTGTATCCCTTCCGTCATTCCTCCCATGGACAGAATAATGCGCCATTCCGTTTCCGCCACTGGTTGAATTGAGAGGCGGCTGCGTTTAACCAGCGGCATCTCTGCCAGTAGAGGGTTTTGTTTGATGCGGTCCAATGTGACGATACACGGCAAAGCCTTGACGTAGCGCACGTCAACCATGTACCAGATCGGCTTGTCTGCTGATGCTTTCGGATCAAAATGCTCGCTATTCGGATTCAGAGCGGTTGTGTCAGGGTAACCGGCTCGTATAACTTCAGCCAGACCTACCACCGCCGGTTCAGGTATGCTGCTGTGATAAAACAGCACCCCATCACCGGCCTGAATCGTATCCCGCAGAAAATTACGCGCCTGAAAGTTTCGCACGCCATCCCAATGCTCAGTCATATCAGGGCGGTTCTTCAGATCATCGAAGGAAAAACAACCCGGTTCGGTTTTAAACAGCCAGTAGTTCATATCATCCTCTGAAGACCACAAAAATCTTTGCTATAAAAAAATCGCACACCAGAATGAGCACCGACGAAAGCACTACCGCCTTCTTAGCCGCCGCTCCGACACCCGCGGCGCCACCCCGGGTATTTAGGCCCACATAACAGGCGGTGATGGCAATAATGGCACCGAATACCGTCGGTTTCAGCACCCCTTCGATCAAATCCTGAAACAGCATGAACTGGGGCAGCCCACTGATATACATGACCGGATTTATGTTGTAGCCGGCCGACATGATGTAGCCGCCCAGTACAGAGATCATATCGGTCGCGATGGTCAGGAGCGGCAGTGCCAGCAGCATGGCTTTAAGTCTCGGTGCGACGAGGCGCGTAATAATATCGGTGCCTTCCACTCGCATGGCGTCAACCTGTTCTGTTACCACCATCGTTCCCAGTTCGGCGGTAATGGCTGATCCCACACGGCCGGCGACCATCAGCGCGGCCAGTACCGGCCCCAGTTCCTTGATCATCGTGACTGCCACCATGCCGCCGACATAGCTGGTTGCCGCAAACGGTTTCAGCTGGATCAGGGATTGGAGCGCCATAACCATCCCGGAGAAAAGGCCGGTAAGGGAACAGATGAACAGAGACGCAAACCCCAATTTATCGAACTGGACGGCGAATTCGCGATAATAGAAGGGGCGACGGAAAATCCGCACAACGGTTCGTCCCGCCAGAGTGAAGTAGTTCTGCAGCTCGTGGAAGAATGTCAGCAGAATCCTGTCGATGGTGGCAAACGTCATATGCAGCTACAGTGCGGCAACCAGGGCTTCAGCCGCCTCACTTACGAAGATAAACTGTAGATCGTTGCGGACATTTTCCGGGATGTCTTCCAGGTCGTCGCGGTTGCGTTCCGGCGCCACAATAGTGCTGACACCTGCCCGATGGGCTGCCAGCACCTTTTCCTTCAAGCCTCCAATCGCAAGAACTCTGCCGGTCAGCGTGATTTCCCCGGTCATGGCAACATTTCGGCGGGCCGGCTTTCCGGTCAGGAGGGAAACCAGTGCGGTGACCATGGTTACTCCCGCTGAAGGGCCGTCTTTGGGGATAGCTCCGGAGGGAACGTGAATGTGAATGATCCGATTTTCAAATGCTTCCGGCTTAATACCGAATTCAGTTGCATGCGCCTCAATATAGGAAAGTGCCGCCCGGGCCGATTCCTTCATGACGTCCCCCAGCGAACCGGTCAGGATCAGTTCTGCTTTGCCGGGCATGGAGGTCACTTCGATGAAGAGAATATCGCCTCCGGTCTCTGTCCAGGCGAGTCCGGTTACGACACCGATGCGGTCATTTTCGGCCGCGACTTCGTTATGGAATTTTTTCGGACCGAGCAACTCTGCGACGGCTTCCGGGCTGATACAGTCCCGCACGGACTTGTTCTGGGTGATCTCTTTGGCGACCTTGCGGCAGATCGAAGCGACGGTGCGCTGCATTCCCCGTACACCGGCTTCGCGGGTGTAGTCACCGATAACTTTTTCCAGTGCTTCGTCAGAAAAGGTAAGCCCCCGGCCGGTAAGGCCGTTCTCTTCCAGTTCACGAGCGACAATGAAATTTTTGGCGATCTGTAATTTCTCCTGGCCGCTGTAGCCGGCCAGGCGGATAACCTCCATACGATCCCTGAGTGGGCCGGGGATTGAATCAAGTTGATTGGCGGTGGTAATGAACATCACTTTTGACAGGTCAAAGGCAACGTCAAGGTAGTGATCGTTGAAGGAAAAATTCTGCTCCGGATCGAGTACCTCCAAAAGGGCGCTGGACGGGTCGCCGCGGAAGTCATTGCCCAACTTGTCGATTTCATCCAGCATGAAGATCGGGTTGTTGGCGCCGCAGCGGTAGAGCTCTTTGATGATACGCCCCGGCAGGGCTCCGATATAGGTGCGGCGGTGACCGCGGATTTCTGCTTCATCCCGCACTCCCCCCAGAGAAATCCGCACAAATTTTCGCCCCATCGAACGGGCGATTGATTTGCCGAGCGAGGTTTTACCGACACCCGGCGGACCGACAAAGCAGAGCACCGGCCCTTTCATATTCTCCTTGAGGGAACGCACCGCCAGAAACTCCAGGATGCGTTCTTTGACTTTTTTCAGGTTGTAATGATCTTCGTTGAGAATTTCCTCAGCCCGCACCATGTCGAGAGTATCTGTTGTGCTTGTGTTCCACGGCATGCCGGCCAGATAGTCAAGATAGGTCCGTGCAACGTTGTATTCCGGCGAAGCCTGGTTGATTCGTTCCAGGCGTTTCAACTCTTTTACGGCGATTTTCTTGATATCTTCCGGAAGTCCGGCATCTTCAATTTTCTGGCGCAGTTCGTTCATGTCGGCCGAACGCGGATCTTCATCACCCAGCTCTTCCTGAATGTGCTTCATCTGCTCACGCAGGATATATTCTTTCTGGTTTTTGCCGACCCGCTTGGTGACTTCACCGGCGACTTCGTTCTTCACCTGCATACGCTGCACTTCGTTGGTCAGATGGATATACACTTTTTTCAGCCGCTCCAGAGGGTCAGTCGTTTCCAGCAGATCTTGCAGATCAGCCGTTGGCAAATTGACATACAACGCCACAAGATCGGACAGACGAGCCGGATTATCAATGTAGTCGATCATCTTCATGACGTCTTCCGGCAGCGGTTTTCCGTGGGATAATGCAATTTTCAACAACGCATTCAGGCTCTGGACAAGCGCTTCCGAAACAAGATTCTTCTCAACGAACTCCCGCACAATTTCACAGTGAGCCAGGGTCAGCGCCCCGGACGGTTCGGTGTCCAGAATTCTCAGGCGGGTGATCCCTTCCAGTGAAACCTTGTAACGACCGTCATCCAGCTGTTTAATCTGGTTGACCTTGCAGAGCGTACCTATTTCGCACCTGCCCCCCGGAAACTCGCCTTTAGGGTCATCAGGTCGTTCAAAGACAAGGGCAACAAATTTTTCGTAGTTTTCCGCCTCACGGAAAATAGCGACATCCTTTTCACCGACGTACAAAGGAAACAGCATGTAGGGGAAAATAACGGCCTCTTTTTGGCAATACAGCGGCAACCGTGAGGGTATTTCGATCGTAGTGTGCGGCATATATGACATTCCTTTGTTTTGATATACGCTTCATTTATACGGCAATATGTTGATTGAAAACTGTAGCACATTTCAGGTCACAAGCAAACCTTCAGACGCCCTTAGACCGGTTTTCCGGTGCGGACGGCAACAGGAACGACCCGCACCTCCGCAGAAGGGTCGGCCAGTTCGCGATAGAGCAACGACAGAAACCGCACTGTTACCAAGCGATGAATTGCGGCCTGGGTGCTGCGATAAAGCCAGAAACGAATCAGCGATGGTGAACGGCTACCCAGAATCAAGGGACAAAAATCACTGAGCTGAAGTGATACTCGTACGTTTTCATGACAATTCTCAACTCCGAATCGAAGTTCTCCCCGATCGCATTGGCGCGGCTGTACCAGCAAGCCGCCGCAGATGTGCATCGTCGCAAGGCCTTCTCCGTAACGGGTCGGTAAAAAGCTGATCAAACTCTGCTTTGTCCCGATCAGGCGGAATTCTACGCCGTCCTCACCAACCACTGGTCTAATCAGAGTAAAGGTGCACTTTTTGATATAGGCAAGATAGCGTTCAAGCAGTTTTTCCGCTGATAGTGCGCCGGCTATTGTGGCCGGCAGGTCCGCCCACTGAACAGAAAAAACGGATGCATCCTCTGTCATTATCTGCTGACAGTATATTTCCAGTAAAGACGTGTGTGATGGTTTGTGTGATGGCATGTGTGACATTCTGCCATCGACATCAGATATTGCAATCAAATAACGTCCGTTAAATTTCTCGCTTGACAAGTTTTAAAATAGTATTAAGATAAAAATCATCCTGTTAGGAATCAAATTTGAAATTGAAAGGAGACCCTGCCAATGTGGACTGCAAGATTTAAGATTCGTCCGGTTTCCCACTGCAAAGAGGGTTGCCCTAGTTAGCCCGTTGCCGATCGGCAGCGGGCTTCTAAAAAGAAAGCCTCTCTGTCAATGACAGGGGGGCTTTTTTTCTGTTGTGACAGTTGTTATCTGCTATGATAGCTGTTACTAACTGTTTAAATATTACGACATATAGAGAGAACTGCATGAAAAAATATCTTATTATCCTAGCCGTTACCATTCTTATAGCCGCGATTGCCGGCTATTTCTTCTATAAACGTACGCCTGAAGTTAGTTACAAGACCGCCAAAATTGAGCGAGG
>JAYTVV010000009.1:0-5864 GCA_043743795.1 Geobacteraceae bacterium | reverse complement strand
ACTCCATACAAACAGGAAATGAGACGTTCTCATTCCAACTTAGTCCAGCTCATGTCCATATTCAACATTGTATACCGGTGATGGCATAATTCCTGACCGTCGGCTTCAGTTACCGCCTGCAGCGACCGGAATCAGGATTTCGTTACGGCGCATGAACCACGGCGTAAAAGGGGCATCAGAATGAATTTTCAAGATAGACTTCTGCCAGGGGCAGCTTGCCGGCCCGAGGAAACGATTCCTGTGAACGACTGCCCACCGCAATCATCATACTGACAACATGGTCGTCCGGCAGATTGATCAATTTTCCCACCGCATCAAAATCAAATCCATCCATGGGGCAGGAGTGCCACCCCTGTTCCTGTCCAAGCAGCATAATACTCATGGCGAGCAGACCACAGGAGCGCATCGCTTCGTCGCGTTGTACCTGTGGTTTGTCCCGATAATAGGCATCGATGGCAGGTATAAGCATATCCTGGTACATCTGCGGAGCACCTGCCCAGTAGCGGGCCGGCTCTTTGAACCAGGCGTTCAGGTCAGCGCACAGCACAAACAGGAGTGACGCATCCGTTACCTTGTCCTGATTCCATGCCACTTCGCGGATTTTTTGACGCAAGGCAGGATCTTTGACCTGTACTATGCGCCAGTTCTGAAGGTTGAAAGCAGTCGGCGCCAAGATCGCCTTTTGCAAAAGATCATTGGCAGCTTCATCGCTGATGATAAATGCCGGATCAAACACCTTCTCTGCCCTGCGTTCCGTTATTGCGGTAGATACATTCATTCGTGCAACTCCTTTGAAATAAATTTTGTGGCAATCAGGTTCACATCTTTTTGAGCAGATAATGCCCCACAAACCACTCATTACCGTTTTTGTAGCCGAACAGCTCGGCACAGGCCATAAAAAAGACCCGCCAACGTTGAAACCAGATATCGGCCTCTTCACCGTAGACATTTTCGAAGATCGGCACAATCAACTCGCGACGTGCATCCATCAATTTCAGCCAGTCCTCGCTGGTCTGCTGGTAGTGTTCGCCATTCACTCTCCAGTGATCCTCCACCACCAAATCCTGATTGAAATAGAACAACAGGTGGTCCGACGGCATGATGCCGCCGGTAAAGAAGTAGCGCCCCATCCAGTCGTCCTCGCCCCCGGTCTCAAACAGGTAGGCCAGTTCACGATGGCAGAAGATGTGCACGAACAGGCGGCCGTCGTCCTTCAGCCAGCCGGCGACACGCGACAGCAGTTCGCGGTAGTTGCGCATATGCTCGAACATCTCAACGGATACCACCCGGTCGAATTGGTGATCGATGGCAAAGTGATTCATGTCGGCGGTCAGCAACGTTACGTTGTCGAAACCTTTCTGACGGCAGACCGATTGTATGAACTCACGTTGCGGTGCAGAGTTGGATACAGCGGTGATACGGGCTTCGGGGTACTGTTCCGCCATCCAGAGCGTCAGCGAACCCCAGCCGCACCCCAATTCCAGTATCTCCATACCGTCCGCCAGGCCGGCCCGCTGACAGGTAAGCCTGAGCATGGCCTCCTCGGCGGCGGCAATACCGGTCACACCGATAGGATACAGGCAGCAGCTGTATTTGCGGCGTGGACCCAGCACCTGCACAAAAAACTCCGGCGGCAGTTCGTAGTGCTGCTGGTTGGCCGCATCAGTCTCAATCGCCAGCGGCCCCTGTGCCAGATCGGCAAATAATGTACGCTGCCGCTCCCGGTTGACATCGACACAGCCATGGTCCTCATCCTGCAAACGCTTGCGCAACAGCCGTCTGATGCCCCGGCGAATCAAGACATCCGGCACCAGCCCCTGCTCCATCAAACCGACCAGCATACTCATGGTTTCACCTCTGTTTTTGTAAAATCAAGCCGGATTTCCTCCATCCGGCTGCGGTTTTTGCCCAGGTCGGAATACCCGAGGCGCGAGGCGGAGCGGACGTGTATGACCCGTCCGACCCTGCCCAGCAGGAATTCCCCGTCATCGACGAAAAAAGTCGTTCGCAACTCCACCCGCAGGTAACCGGCACTCTCACCGACGATTGTGACGTCCTTTCGGCCGGCAAGCAGCTGCTTCAGCCGGGCTAAGGCGGCATCAGCATCACCGTTAAAGGCCAGCGGTGCGATACGGTGACCTTCATCTGCCGCCTGGCTCGAAACGCAGTTGGGCGACGACGGGCAGGCAGCCAGCCCCCCATCCCGCACACCCAGATTGGCCGGTCGCTCCCCGGCACAGGCTGTCAGGATACTCGTTAGAATACACATGGCTATCGTACCTCGAAATCTTATTAGCATTGATCGCCCCCGTTTTTCAATTCAGTCATCAAGTGGACTACCGCCAGTTTGCTGGCCTTGGCTCCGATATCCACTGCTATTGCCCTCCCGTGCCAGCATGAAGTAACTCGGCAACGTTTCGTGGAAACAGACCGGTTTCAGCTATCTGAAATTACCGGATAGTATGGATTGAATAGTATGTTTTTTTCGAGTAAACTCAAACTAATAAACCCCAGGGAGAAATACGCTACATGGAAACGTCGCAAGGTTCAATTCTTATTACCGGGGCGACCGGTTTTATCGGCAAACGCTTGACCCGTAGACTGCTTGATGAAGGGTTTTCCGTGCGCTGCCTGGTGCGAAATACGGCTTCAGGCGTGCCGGATGGTGCCGAGATTGTCACGGGCGATATGCTTTCGCCGTTAACATTGGGGAAAGCCATGGCCGGTGTAGATACCGCCTATTATCTTGTCCACTCCATGTCGGGAGGTCGGGCCGGTTTTGAGAGACGCGACCGGGAGGCCGCTGAAAATTTCGTTGCGGCGGCCAACAAAGCCGGGGTGCGGCGCGTTATCTATCTGGGAGGTCTTGGCGAAACCGGTGACGACCTTTCCGAGCATTTGAAAAGCCGGCTTGTCGTCGCAGACATTCTCAAAAAAGGCTCCTTTGCCACAACGTTCCTCAGGGCTGCCATCATAATTGGAGCAGGAGGTGCTTCATTTGAGATGATACGGGCGCTCGTCAAGCATCTTCCGGTCATGATAACCCCGCGCTGGGTAACGACTCGCTGTCAGCCCATCGCAGTGGATGACGTCATAGACTATCTGGCTGGCTGCCTGATTGATGAACGTACCAGCGGGAGGACCTTCGACATCGGTGGACCAGACGTACTGACCTACCGGGAGATGATGGAGCGTCTGGCCAGTCTCGACGGAAGAAAGCTCTATATCCTGCCGGTTCCGGTACTGACTCCGAAGCTTTCATCATACTGGGTCGGGTTCATCACCCCGGTCCCACCTTCGGTTTCCATGCCTCTGATAGAAGGGCTGAAGAACGAAGTGATTTGTCGAGACACCACAATCCGTGACATTATCCCCCTGCAGCTGAAGTCGTACGATGAAGCGGTCCGCAGCGCTTTGAAAGGAGACTGACACCGTGCACCAATCAATGAAAATGAACTCCCGATCGACAACTCCACGAAGCGAACGTGCACGCTTCCTGTGCCCGCTGTTGCTGGCACTAATGTTTTTACTCCCTTCACCTTCACATGCCCTGACCGTCGAAAACGTAACCTTTGCTGACAGCACAGCCATCGGAGGCAAGCAGATACCTCTTCTTAATGCTGCACTACTGCGCTATCTCAAATTCATCAAGGCCTACGTGGCCGCACTGTATCTGCCGGAGGGGGTCAAAGCGGAAGAGATCCTGTCCGATGTGCCTAAACGCCTGGAGATCAATTATCTGGTATCAATCAAGGGGACTGACTTCGGTAAGGGCGCCGCACCGACCCTGGAACGCAACCAGTCACCTGTTGAACTGGCGAAGCTGCAGGGTCGCATTGACCGGATCAACTCCACCTACCGGGATGTCAAGCCGGGTGACCGCTATGCCCTGACCTATCTGCCGGGCAGGGGTACGGAACTGGCCCTGAACGGCACACCGCTGATCGTTATTGAGGGAGCCGATTTCGCGGCGGCCTACTTTGGTATCTGGCTCGGTCGTGAGTCGATCGATGATAAACTGAAGCGGGACCTGCTGAAAGGACGCTGATATGAAAACCATTCTGGCCGCCATCTGCTGTGCTGTTCTGGCCCTCATGCTGTATGTCACAATCAGCGCCTCGCTGCAGCAGGATTTGATCACTGCTACCCGCCAGCTCTGGCCCGACCCCTGGTTCCGCGCCACCCTGGCCGACGCCTACTGCGGCTTCCTGTTCTTCTGGCTGTGGGTGGCCTGGCGGGAACAATCCGTGGTTCGGGGGGCACTCTGGTTCGTGCTGATCATAACCCTCGGCAACCTGGCCATGGCTGCTTACGTGCTGATCCAGCTGCGGAAAACTCCCTCCGTAGACAGCCTGTTCAGTCGCAGCAGACGAACGGCGCCATGACCGCACTCTATCTCATAACCACCGGCGTCGTGCTGGCCTACATGACCGGCTGGTTCATCGCCGCCCAGGTCCGGGGGCGCAACGATATCGCCGATGTTGCCTGGGGGCTGGGTTTCATTCTGGCCGCCGGGGTCTCGCTGGCTGCAGCCGGCAGGTACTCCCCGCGCGGGCTGCTGGTTTCCTTTCTGGTACTGGTCTGGGGGGTGCGACTGGCGCTGCACATCCACACCCGCAACAGCGGCAAAGGCGAAGACCCGCGTTACCGGAAGTGGCGTGAGGAGTGGGGAAAGTGGTTCGTGCTGCGTTCATTCCTGCAGGTTTTCATGCTGCAGGGGATTTTGCTGCTGCTGGTGGCCGTGCCGGTGGTCTTTGTCAACCAGGCACCGCCAACCACTTTTGGGTGGCTTGATCTTATTGGTCTCACGGTCTGGCTGTGCGGTTTCGGTTTTGAGACGGTAGGTGACTGGCAACTGCTGATGTTCATCCGAGATCCGGTCAACAAGGGAAAGCTGATGACGGGCGGCCTGTGGCGCTACACCCGCCACCCCAACTACTTCGGCGAAGTCACCCTCTGGTGGGGGATCTGGCTGATGACGCTGACCCTGCCGGGGGGCTGGTTGACTGTGGTCGGCCCTTTGGCGATCACGTTCCTGATCCTGGAGGTCTCCGGCATCCCCATGCTGGAAAAACCGTATGAAGATCGAGCCGATTTCCAGGAATACAAGCGCATCACCAGCGCCTTTTTCCCGTTGCCGCCTAAATCATAGGAGCCTGCCATGCTGCTCACCCTCAAAATCTACCTGCTCTGCCTCCCGTTCACCCTGCTGCTGGATTACCTCTGGCTGGCCAAGTTGATGCAGGGCTTCTACCTGACGGAACTGGGCCCCTACGCCCGCCGGCGGGGCGACGCGATCGAGCCGGTCTACTGGGCCGCCGCCATTGCCTACCTGCTGCTGCCGCTGGGGGTGGTGCTGTTCGCCCTGCCCCGGATTGACCCGACAGCACCGCTCCTGACCTCACTCGGCTGGGGCGGCTTGTTCGGTCTGGTGGTTTACGGTGTCTATGACATGACCAATATGGCCATCCTGGAACGCTGGCCCGCACGCATGGTCTGGTTCGACATCTGCTGGGGTATGTTTCTGTGTGCCGTCACCAATTGCTTTGCATATCAGGTCAGTCTCTGGCTGCGCTGACCGGTCTGAACATTGTTGAAAATAAATTATGTTTTACTCTGATATGCACTTGTCTCAATAAAGGATTTTGGTATATTTTGTGTCGATGGAGGTAACTACCCCACTCTCCTGATCCCCGATTTATTTTGACCGCCAGAAGTTTTGTTCACAACTGCAGGAGTCGTAATGAGTGAAAAAACACGCATACTGATCGTCGATGACGAAGAGATAAACGTTCAGGTTATGACCGGTGCACTTAAAGCTGACTACGAGCTTGAATGTGCATCTGGAGGACACGAAGCGATTC
>JAYTVV010000008.1:0-2085 GCA_043743795.1 Geobacteraceae bacterium | reverse complement strand
CCGTTTTGCGCATCAATAACTTCTTGTTTGGCGTCTATAATTTCAAACACCCGTTCTGACGCCCCTATACTCCGCTGTGCATCGTTATAGGCACTGATCAGCTTTTTGAGGGGGGAATAAACCAGCGCCATGGCAGTGATAAAGGAAAAAAATTCCGGGGCTGACATTTTGTTGGCCATCACCTTGCTTCCGCCAACAAGCACTACTGCTGAAATACCTAACGATGTAATTATCTCCATGGTTGGAGATGATAAGGAACTATATTTTATGAGTTTTCTAAGGAAATTATAATAAGTGTGGTTCGCACGTGAGAACTTGTCTATCATTGCATTCTCCAGAGAGAATGCTTTGACAATTTTGATACCACTCAGGGCTTCCTGTAGAATATTGGTGAAATCACCAGCCTCTTCCTGCCCCTTGCGGGCATTTAATTTGATTTTCTTTCCCAGGATCTGGGCCGGATAGATAGTTAATGGAATAACGAGAATTGATATGATAGCGAGTTGCCAATCACGGTAAAAGATGACTCCAAGTAAGGAAACAAGCCCGAGTACATCCCTGAAGACCCCGGAGATGATTCCTCCAACCCCCTCTTGCATTATGGATACATCGTTCACAATACGGGACATGAGCGAACCCGTTTGGTTCCGATGGAAAAAATTCAGATCGAGAAAAATGTTCTTTCTGAAAATTTCATTTCTCACATCTTGTATGGCCAGTTGGGCAGCAGTTCTCATGTAGTAATCGTTGAGATATCGACATATTCCACGAAAAAGAAAAATAAGTAATATTACAACCGGAAGGATCGAAAAGATGAAGACATCCTTGGATACGAAAATCTTCTTCAATAACGGTTCAACCATATAAGCAAAAGCGGCATCAAGTCCGCCATAGGCGGATGAAGCCAGTGCTGCGAGCAGAATACGCCACCAGTAGGGTTTCATGTACATCAGAAGTCTTTTGAATACAGTCATATCAGGACCCTATGTGATTAGTTCGTAAAGTTAATAAATTCAATGGATGTCGAGCGTTATCTTTAACGTTGTAATTGATCGTAAAGTTTCAGCGCTGCGCTAATGACTGAATCTTCAGAAACTGAAGTCATACAGCGGTGATCAGTCGGGCATTCACGCAACTTACATGGTGCACATTCAACGGTGTTATCTCTGACAACCACCGCTTTGCTGTTGTAAGGTGATGTCCCGGTGTGGTCGGTTGAACCGAAAATTGCCACGAGCGGCACATCAAAAGCAGCCGCAATATGCATGGGGCCGGAATCATTGGTTATAAAAAAATTGCAGCGCTTTATCAGCGACATCAATTCACGCACTGTAGTTTTTCCGGCCAGATTTACGGCATTCCCATCCAGACGATGATCTATGTCTGCTGAAATTGCTGTTTCACCAGGTCCGCCAAAGATGACGACCTTTGCCGACCACTTGTTTGCAAGATTGCGTGCGACCTGAGCAAATCTGTCAGGATACCAGCGCTTGGCCGAACCATAGCTTGCACCTGGGTTGATGCCGAGTATGAAGTCATCGGCGTGTATGCCTCTTTCGGCCAATAAGGAGGCTGCACTGCTCTCTTCTTCAGCAGTGATGAAGAGGTGGGGTTGTGTACAGTTTCCTGTAATGCCGAAATGGTTCATCAGGTTCAGATAGTATTCAACTTCGTGGCAAGGAGCAGCAGCTTTTGCTGCATTGTAGCGCCCACTCAGCAGTAGTGTGCGACCATCGCTGCATTTTCCGATTTTGGCCGGAATCCTTGCAAGCCACGGCACCAGTGCGGAATCAAATGAATTGGGAAGGATGACCGCAAGATCAAACGCATGATTTCGCAGTTCTGCAGCTAGCCTTAATCTTCCGCCAACTCCGTGATGCTTCCCCTGCCGATCGAATGTGATGATGTTGTCTATTCCGGGATGGTGCATAAAAAGCTGGGATACCATCGCATTGGCGAGGATGGTTATTTCAGATTGCGGAAAATGTTCCCGAATTACACTGATTGCCGGTGTGGTCATCACAGCATCACCGATCCAGTTGACAGAGCGAATGAGGATTTTACGAATGGAGCCGTGATTTAATT
>JAYTVV010000007.1:0-19798 GCA_043743795.1 Geobacteraceae bacterium | reverse complement strand
GCAGAGCACGGCTTAACTCAAATGGCATCAGATAAAACAAGCATGAAAAGCCTCTCAAATTGGCCATGGATTAATGCCATCTTGAAGGCTTAATGGAATTACCTGAAAACAGGAAGCCAAAAACTTGTTTCACGCAACGACGCACTGTTATAAAAAACAGTTACAAGATTGTCGTTGCGGCGGCGCGTGAGGCCGTTTTTGCCTTGAATCAGCCGAATCTTCCCGTGATGTAATCCTCAGTCTGCTTCTTCTCCGGGTTGGTAAAAATCTTACGCGTGCCCCCGGCTTCAATCAATTCTCCGAGATAAAAAAATGCGGTTACATCGGACACCCGCGCCGCCTGCTGCATGTTATGGGTGACGATAACGATAGTGTACTTGCTTTTGAGCTCTTCAATCAACTCCTCAATCTTGAGGGTCGATATGGGATCGAGCGCTGAGCACGGCTCATCCATCAAAATGATCTCGGGATTGACTGCAATTGCCCGGGCGATACAGATACGCTGGGCCTGCCCACCGGAAAGCCCGAGAGCCGAATCATTGAGCCGGTCCTTGACCTCGTTCCAGATAGCAGCACTTTTCAGGCTCCGTTCAACAGCCTCGTCCAGCGTCGCCTTGTCATTGACGCCGGCAATGCGCAGGCCGTAGACGATGTTTTCGTAGATTGACTTTGGAAACGGGTTGGACTGTTGAAAAACCATACCGATTCTGCGGCGCAGCGCGATGACATCGGTGGAGGATTCATTAACTTCAGCACCGTTAAAACGAATACTTCCCTCGACCCTGGCGCTCTCCACCAGATCATTCATCCGGTTAAAACAGCGCAGCAATGTTGACTTGCCACACCCCGACGGTCCGATAAATGCGGTCACCTGGTGGCGTGCCATGTCAAGATTGATTCCTTTCAAGGCATGGGCGTGCCCATAGTGGAGGTTAAGATCTGTGACGGAGAGTATCGGTGTACCTTCGCTTTTTTCCTGAGTCTGTTCCATAGTGAGTCCTTGAATAGTACGTTATACCAATTCTAACTCAAAGCGGCATCTTCGTTGGCTCGTCTTCGGCTCTTCAACGTACGAACAGTACGTCTCGTCGCCTCAATCCTCACCGCCTTGATGTCATCCTCGATTTAGAATTGGAATTAAAACGTCGAGGTCGTGTATTTGCCGCGCATCCGGTTGCGGAGATAAATAGCCACACTGCTGGCCAGGATAACGATTGCCAGAAGCAGCATGGTGGTGACAAATACCATCGGTTTGGCTGCCTCCACGTTGGGAGATTGAAATCCGACATCGTAGATATGAAAGCCGAGATGCATGAATTTCCGATCCATATGGAAGAACGGGAAATTTGTGTCAAACGGGAGTGTCGGCGCCAGCTTGACTACACCGACAATCATCAGCGGAGCGACCTCGCCGGCGGCACGCGCCATGGAGAGGATCAGGCCGGTCATGATGCCGGGGGTTGCCATCGGCAGCAGGATTCTGGTAAGCGTTTGGAACTTGGTAGCGCCCAGTGCCAGCGATCCTTCGCGAATCCCTTTCGGAATCGAAGCAAGCGACTCCTCGGTTGCAACAATAACTACCGGCACAGTCAGGAGCGCCAGTGTCAGGCTCGACCACAGGATGCCACCGGTGCCGAAGGTCGGCGTGGGCAGACGTTCCGGAAAGAACAGACTGTCAATGCTGCCGCCGATACCATAGACGAAAAAGCCGAGGCCAAAGACGCCATAGACAATGGAGGGCACACCGGCCAGGTTGTTCACCGCAATCCGCACCATACGGGTCATCAGGCCGTCCCGGGCGTATTCACGCAGGTAGATGGCGGCAATTACGCCAAACGGAAGCGAGAAGACACTCATCAGCAGCACCATCATGACCGTGCCGAAAATGGCCGGGAAAAGCCCCCCTTCGGTATTGGATTCGCGAGGATCATCCAGGAGCAACTCACGGACACGTTCAAGATACGCCCCGCATTTAGCAAAAAACGACATACTGTTGGGGCGTTGCAGAGCAACTATCTCCGTCAGGGAGATGTCTTTACTGCCGCCGGCAACATCACTGAACTGAGCGGTGATGCGGCCGATATCAGCCACAGTAGCAGTGGCCTGTTCGTTTAAACGGGTGAATTCGGCCATCGCTTTTTCGCGGGCAGCGGTCAGCTCACTGATTTCTGCAGCGTTCTTCTCTCTGCTCCGGTATTCAAGTTTCTGCAGTTTCAGCCTGAGACTCTCGGCGCTATAGTTCAGATCGGACATCTGCTTTTTTATTTTGTGAGTGTCATCCAGCTTGCCGGCGACAAGTTTCCGCGCCTGTTGCAGCTTTTCATAGGGCGTTGCGGCCGTCAATATCACCCCTTCTGCCGTAACGCCCTGCAACATGCCGAAATAATTACCATGTTCGCGCCGTTCCAGCAGCACCGCATCTGCAGGCAGGGAGCGGGAAGCTACCTCTTTTTCATCAATCCAGCGAAAATCCTGACCGAAAACATCACGATTTCCGACTTTAAGCTGCAGGCGGCGACTACCGCTGATCGGATTTTTCTCCAGCTGCGTAATCTGGCCAAGCGCGGACGTACCATCCTTCAGCTCTAACCTGACGAGTGCTCGTGGCCAGAAATACCCGAGTCCGTTCGACATGACAACCCCGACCAGTGCAAGACTCATGACCAGTATGACAGCCAGTGCGGATCCGGTCGCCAGAACGTATGGTTCTCCTGTGCTCCAGAACTTTTTCATTATAATGACACCTTCACAGCCTGCATTTAATATCGCCCGTACTTTTTACGGAACCGCTGGCGCAACGCCTCAGCCCCGGTGTTGATGATGAATGTGAAGATAAACAGCAGCACCGCCGAGAGGAACAGCACCCGGTAGAGCGAACTGTTGAGCGGTGCTTCCGGAATTTCGACCGCAATGTTGGCCGACAGGGAACGGAGGCCGTTAAACAGGCTCCAGCTCATAATCGGTGTATTGCCGGTGGCCATCAGCACAATCATGGTCTCGCCGATGGCGCGGCCAAAACCGATCATGACCGCTGAAAAAACACCCGGCAGTGCCGAGGGAAGCACTACCCGCCAGGCGGTCTGCCAGCGACTGGCGCCCAGAGCCAGAGAGGCGGCGGTCAGGTTACGCGGCACATTGGAGATGGCATCCTCGGCAATGGTAAAGATGATCGGGATCACGGCAAAACCAAGCGCGATGGCGATGATGATGCTGTTGCGCTGATCATAGCGGACCCCAAGAGTGCTGAAAAGCCACTGTTTAAAATCTCCGGCGAACAGGTTCACCTCTGCATAACCGCTTAAAATAAAGGCCGCATAGATTCCCAGGATCACCACCGGAATCATGGCAATAAATTCATGACCACGACTTACTCTTTGGAGCAGCGAAGCGGTCTTGATCCGTTTCCAGAAAAAAATGGTAAAAAGCAACATGAGCGGCACGATCACAAGACTCAAAAATATCGTCAAAACACTTTTGTCTATCAACGGTGCCAGCCAGAGCCCGGCCAGAAATCCGATAACAACAGAAGGAATTGCGGCCATGATTTCGACCACCGGCTTGACGCGACCTTTAAGTTTTGGCGACATGAACTGGCTGGTATAGAGAGCCGCCAGAAGCGCCAACGGCACGGCAAAGAGCATGGCGAACAACGTTGCCTTGATAGTGCCGAACACCAGCGGCACCAGGCTCATCTTGGGTTCGAAATCGTCATTTGCCGCGGAGGATTGCCAGGCATATTCCGGTTTGTCGTAGCCTTCGTACCAGACCTTGCCGAACAGAGTGCCGAATGAAATTTCCGGGTGCGGGATATCCATCTTCCAAAGCGTCAGCGTGCCGGCGCTGTCCAGGGTCGACAAGGTGTTTCCTTTGGGCGATAAAGCCGCATGCGTAACCGGTGCAGCCGACTTGATCGTCAGCAGGTTACGTTCGGAAGTCATATGATCTACATGGATTTCTGATCTATCTAACGAGAGCAGGGTTTTGTCGCGCGGCGACGCTATGATGCGGGATACCGGACCGGCAGCAGAGCGCAGGGTGTGGATGCGGGTCAGACGTCGATCCTCACCACTGCCGGCGATCTTGACCGGAAACCATGTTGTGAGCCCTCCCGTGGCATCGCCAACTGCAACCGACACATCGCCCAGCACGAGGGAAAGAGAGGTAATCGCCCGTCGCCCTTCAGAAGCAGGAACACTATCCAGAAGAGGCGCCTGCCCCGGCTCGGAAACGTCCCAGCGCAGCAGCCAGCCACTGTCGGTGCCGGCATAAAGATAATGCCCCTTCGAATCGACTGCAGCTGCAGTGAGATGACCCGGCAGCGGGTCGTGTATTTCACTGCTGGCAGTAGTCCGTTTTTCATTACCGAGCAGATCCTTTTCGACCAGCTGGTGTGTTACCCGCACGCGGTCTCCGGCCAGAAGGTCAATCCGCACAGCACCTTTCCCTTCGATCAAACGGGCAAATGATTGCAGACTGCCACTGCTGGCTGCAAAAGAGATCTCATCCTGTGCGGTAACATCCTGATTAAGGGAAACGGTGCCGGAAGCATCTTTGACAGACGCAAGAGTAACGGTTACCGATGTAAGTGCCCCGGTGTCCCAGAGCAGGTTATACGCTGATTTACCGACGTATTCTGCGGATATCACACGGGATGCACCCACAGGAATGACGGGGGTTTTGATACGTGCCGAGATTGAGCCATCAGTACTTTTCAAAAAATGGAACGTGCCGGCATCATCAAGAATAAAAGTACCGTGCTGGTTTTCTTCAGAACCAACCGCGAGAACCCTGGCCACCGGAATGGCAGCAGGCACCTTTACCGTGGCGACACGTGTGGCAGAGGCCGGGTAGAAAAGCGGCAGGGCTACCCGTGAGATCATCACCAGGATCCACACGACCGAAACGATGACCAGAATACCACCAGTGCGAATCAGCAGTTCGGCGAGACGGTCGTTGCGGCGAGATGTATCGATGCTTTTTTTTACCATGATTACCTGAGCTTATACAAAAAGTCCCCTCCCCGGAGGGAGGGAGATACCAATACGCTGCACCACGGAAAATATTATTTCAGCGCTTTCAACTGATCCTCAACCAGTTTGGCAGTCAGTGGATCGTAGCCATCTTTCACGACAACTTCCTGGCCTTCTTTGGAGAGAGCATAGCGAAGGAACTCTTCAACAACCTTGGGCAGCGGCTGACCCGGCTTCTTGGCAACATAGATATAGAGCACGCGGCTCATCGGGTAGGTACCGTTCAACACGTTGGCGTAGGTCGCCTCGGCAGCTTTGCCACCATCTTTAGCAGCAAGAGGTACAGCACGTACGCCGGAGGTGGCATAGCCGATACCGGAATAGCCGATTGCACCGATATCCTTGGCAACACCTTCTACAACAGAAGCGGAACCAGGTTGTTCCTTGACGGTGTTCTTGAAGTCACCTTTACTTAAAGCGTGCTCTTTGAAGTAACCGTACGTGCCGGAAGCGGAATTACGACCATAGAGGCTGATCGGCATAGCTGCCAGCTTACCGGTTACCCCCAGCTGACCCCAGGTAGTTACGTCAGCACCGCCACGCTTGTGGGTTTTGGAAAATATAGCGTCGACCTTGTCAAGTGACAGACTTTTGATCGGATTGTCCTTGTTGACAAACACCGCCAGAGAATCCAGTGCCACGCCGATTTTGGTCGGCTTGAAGCCATGCTTCTTTTCAAATTCTTCGATTTCAGAGCTTTTCATTTCGCGAGACATCGGACCGAGCTGTGCGGTGCCGGCAATCAAAGCGGGCGGTGCTGTGCTGGAGCCTTTACCTTCGATCTGGATGTTAACATTGGGATATTTCTTTTTGAAACCTTCGGCCCAGTAGGTCATCAGGTTGTTGAGGCTGTCGGAGCCGATACTGCCAAGGTTGCCGGCCACACCGGCGGCGGGAGTGTACTTCTTGATTTTAGCGTCTACGGTTACTTTCTCGGCGTGAGCAGCGACAACTGTGGTCATCAACAGTGCGGCGGTAAGGATTGACTTCTTGAGCATGGAATATTTCCTCCTGTGGGGTTTGTAACAAATCTGTGGCTACTATAGCAGATCATTGTTACAGCCATGTTACAGGGAGGAAAAAGGTGAGTTAATTCTTTACTGCTGATCACGCTTTTCTCAATGAGAACGAAAACACTGATCCCTTGCCTGGTTCACTTGTTACGGAAACATCACCACCGTGAAGCTGTACAATATGCTTTACAATTGCCAGACCAAGCCCGGTCCCGCCCTGTTCGCGGGTACGCGCTTCATCCACCCGGTAAAAACGTTCAAAGATTCGCGGCAGATCTTTAAAAGGGATGCCGATACCGGTATCAGCTACCGACACTTTGACGAACTCTCCCGAATCCTCCGTACACAAGTGAATAGAGCCACCATCCTGGGTATATTTTATGGCGTTCTCCAACAGGTTGACAACCACCTGTTCGAGACGTCCCTGATCAGCCATTACACGCGGCAACGCTCCGCTTATGGCTTCGTTGATTATGGCAATATTTTTTTTAACGGCACGTTCCTGAAGCAGCATGCAGGCTTTGGCTATCGTCCCCGAAACGTCAAGCGAGTTGAGCTCAATAAGCGCCTCTTTTGTTTCAAGACTTGAAAGCGTCAGAATATCGTTTATCAAACTTGTCAGCCGTTCTGAATGGCTGGAAATTATCTCCACAAACTTGATTGCACGAATCGGATCAGATTCCAGGGCACCATCCAGCAGAGTTTCGGCGTAGCCCTTGATAATCGTCACCGGCGTTCGTAATTCATGAGAAACATTGGCAACAAAGTCCCGGCGCATGTTTTCCGCCTTCTTCAAGTCACTGATATCATGAAATACCGCAACAATCCCCTGCCTGACTCCATCGACTTTCAGGGGAACCCAGTGAGTAAAAAGCGTGCTCTCATTTGGTTGCAGGAAAATTTCCCGCACCAGTTCGTTCACGTCCGGCTTGCCAAGATCGTTGAAAGCATCCAGAAGATCGGGGTGGCGTGATATTTCCACCAGTTTTTTACCTTCTACATTTCCTGTTATTGAAAAAAGACGGCAGAACGCAGGGTTCACCAGAGTTATAATGCCATCCGGAGCGGTCACCATAACCCCTTCACCCATGCTGCTTAGAATGGTATCGAGGCGCTGTTTTTCGGCTGAAAGACGCTGCACCTGATCTTCAATCCGCTCAGACATGTCATTCAGCACCGTGGCCAGCATACCGATTTCATCTTTGGAAACGACAGGAATTCTGGCTTTACTACTCTCGCGCCCTATGCGAGCGGCAGCATCAGCCATGTCACGCAACGGCTTGGACGTCAGGTTGGAGAGTACATAACTGAACAGGAGTGCGATAAAAACAGTTACAGTCGTTGCCCCGCCGACTACACCGTGCAGAGTACTCCGGGCTGAAGCCAGGTATTCCAGAGGCATGGCAAGACGAATAATGCCGTCAACTGTTCCGCCACCGTAGGTCACGGCCGAATAAAGCATCGAGGTTCGCAAGGTATCCGAGTAACGCTGGGCAGTCCCGCTTCCACTCCTGAGGGCCTCTTGAATTTCAGGACGGTACAGATGGTTTTCCAACTGCGCCAAGCCTGCCTGCCCGACATCCGAGTCGCCGGCAACTCTGCCATCAGGTGCAATCAGAGTAACTCTGGCCTTGAGAGCGGCGCCGATCGAAGCGGCAAGCTGCTGGGGCGGCGTAACATGTTTGTCACTCATCACCAGCAAGCGCGCCAATTGGACCTGACTGATAAGGTTGGCCCGACTCTCATTGATCATCTCTTTTTGAAGCGAATAACTGAAGTAGAGATAGAAGCACCCCGTAATCAACGCCACCAGAAAAATGTATGACAGCACCAGCTTGGTTCGAAATCCCATCTGTTACTCCTCTATCTTATAGCCGAAACCGCGGACCGTTTTAATAATGTCGCCCGGCAGTCCAAGCTTCCCGCGCAGCCGGGTTACATGTGTATCAACCGTTCTGGTATCTCCGGCGTTGTTATAGCTCCAGACATTCTGCAACAGCTTTTCACGGCTGTGTACGCAGCCTTTTTTCTCCGCCAGATACAGCAGCAGCTTAAACTCCGTACTGGTCAGTTCAATATCGAGGCCGGCACTGACAACGGTATGCCGCTGCTTATCGATGACAATATCACCGATAGAGAAAAGTGCCGGTGCCGGAAGGTCTGCTTCGTGCTCAAACCGCCGCATGACCGCTTTCACCCGCAGCGCCACTTCGCGCATGGAGAACGGCTTGACAATGTAGTCATCAGCCCCGACCTCAAACCCTACCACGCGGTCAATTTCGTCACCTTTTGCCGTTATCATGATTATGGGGACATGAGCGGTACGCTGATCTTTTCGAAGCGCTTTGCACACCTCGGTTCCCAGCAATCCCGGCAACATAAGGTCCAAAAGGATCAGATCGGGGAGCTCGGCATTCGCCCGTTCGAGGCCCAGTTTGCCATCATGCACGCAGGTTGCTGCATACCCTTCCTTCTCAAGATTGAAAGCCAGAAGTTCCGCCAGATCTTTTTCGTCCTCGATAATCAGTACCTTCTTCATGTCATGCTCCCGGTCCGGGTTCATCAAAAATTTATTCTTATCCAAGTGTACTTGAGCATTTGTAACATACAATTGTTACAACAACGTTACAGACAGATAAAGATTTTGTAGAAATTGTATAAAAACCGACCGCACGCCTCAACCGATATACGTGGAGTCGTGCGTGAGCCGCAGTATGTTCTCCCAAAATACGCAGAACACCATCTGTAACGTCCTATAAAATTCACAAAGATTTTAACTGATCTCCACACGTTTGTAATAGTGGTTGTGTATAGTGAAAAGAAAAAAGAGGAGAAAATGGTTATGAAAATACGATTAAACGAGGATTATTACTTCTGGTGCTGCGACTGGTGTGATTCTGAAAATCTGGTTCTCTGGACAAAAATCCAGGACGGGACCACCTGCGGAGCCTGCCACCGGCCAATGATTCTGCCGGACATGAATGGCGTTGTCATCGACAGTTCGATTGCTGCGGGGTTGTATTAGCCATGCGCAACGTGTTACGGACTTTGACTGAATGGTGCCGCTTCCCTGTGAGGGACGGCTTTGCTGAGCTGGAAATGCAGATTGACGCATTCCGCATGTTACGGGACTCTTATCGGATACCAGCTCCGGACTTTATGTATGACATGGAAGAGGGTGTGAAGGACAGCAGCACTACAGCACCTTCCTGAATGCTGCGGGGCCCCTTTTTAACTTATTATCACCAAAATAACGCAGACAGATAAAGGTAATCCAGCCGACCAACACCATTCCGAAACTGAACAAACTGTATGACACAGGCCATGGTATACCCTGTGTCATCATAGAAAATTCGGACATGCCACCGACACCGGCTAAAAGATTAAGTGGCATAAAAATTATGCTGATAATCGTCAACTGCTTGATGACCTTATTCTGATTGATGTTCACAAAACCGACAATTGCATCCATAAGAAAGTTTATTTTGTTGAACAGGAAGGCGGTATGTCCATCCAGTGATTCTATATCGCGCAAGATTTCCCGAACATCCTCATGTTGTGTTTCCGACAAAAATTTACCACGCATAAGGAAGGACAGGGCACGTCGGGTATCACGGACATTGCGGCGGATTCGACCATTAAGGTCCTCCTCTTCAGCGATGGAAGCGAGAATTCGTGCCGATTCTTCGTCTGTCATGTCAGTTCCATATACCTGTTTACCTACCGCTTCCAGCTCAGAATACACATCCTCAAGCGCATTAGCCGAGTACTCCACATCGGCAGCGTAGAGATCCAAAAGCACATCTTTGGCCTCGGAGACATATCCCTGTTTGGCTCTGGCACGTAAACGCTGCAGGCGGAATACCGGCAGCTCCTCGGTTCTGATTGAAAACAGAGTGCCGTCATTCAGAATAAATGCAACCATCACGTTGCGCGACTCGTCCTCCCGGTCAAGGAGAAAATCCGAGTGTAAATGCACCTCGCCATTGTCTTCCACATAAAAGCGTGCGCTGGTCTCGAGGTCAGTTAAATCCCTCGGATCAGGCAGTTGCACACCAAAAATTTCACGAACCCAAGCGAGCTCTTCATCCTCAGGAGTCACCAAATCAACCCAAATCGGCGCAACATGTGCCAGATCGTCACGGGTTTCAATAGGGATCTGACGCAAACGACCTTCATGCAGATCAAAAACCCGAATCTTGGTAATCTGGATCCGCGGGGTTCCCTCAAACAACAACTCGACACGGACGGAATCTTCCGTTTCCAGAAGAATTTCCTCCTTCTTTGCATCGGTAACAAGCTGCCAAATGATCTGTCGATCGTTACTGGAGAGGGTTTCGAGAATACGGGCAATGTGCCCGGGTGCAAGTTGATCAACGACCCGCTGCAATTCCACTCTGTTCTGCCTATGTGCCAATGTTTCCAGTAACTGATGCCTGACGAGCAACGTTCTTACCTGAGAAACAGAATTCCGGATGGTTTCGGAGTTGTCCAAAGTGTCAATGTCCACGATATAGCTGCATCAGGTAAATCACAATTTCAATGGCAATCAGAATGATGATGATCCACTCAAGGCGTGCGGAACGGCGAGCATGGGAAAGGCTGGTAAAAACATCTGTCATGTCCAGCAATGTCTCTGACTTATGCTTGATTTCCTGATACCGTTGATTCAACTCAAACAGGTGTGCCATGGTCTGATAAAGGCGGTCCGCTTCAGGATTGTCCCACGTGCTGTCAGGTTTATCCAAGACCATGATGTGGGCAATAGAGGTAAATTTGAAGCCCAATATTGATGAAGCCAAGCGGGCCATATCACGATCCGGCAGCTCCAATCGTCCTTTGCCCAGATTGGCGATCAACCCCTCAACCTCGTCGAAAACAACATCGATCCGTTCCTCAATTCTCTCCAGCGCCACCGATTTAGCAATGCCAAAACAGATAATGTCCAAAAAAGCCAGATTGTATCGTGGCATGACGGCACAATCGTTAGCAATGGCCGGCTCCCGATCCGGGTCGATTTCCAACCGGTATTCCTCACGATACGGTAATTGAATCTGACCCTTCAGTGATTCAGCATATTGCGGAATGCTATCCAGAAAACGAGCGATAAGATCCCCTGAGCAATTAAGGAAAACAACTCCACCGAAATAGTACAGATAAACGCGCTCTTCATCGGAGCCAGTTGCAAGTGCAAAAGTCACCGGATTGAGCTTCATCGGCTCTTCCCAGCGATATTTGCGAGTAATGCCTAGTTTGACAGCCAGGCGGTTTAAATCAAGCTCACCACCAAAGGCGAATGCTTTAAAGGTAAATAGTTCCATCTGCCCCTGCATTTCGTATATCGACTCTATGAAGTGTGTTTCAGTTCACTCAATTCTTTGATTCCAATAGCGTGCAAACGGTCATCATCCGAATCACACAGCTTCTGCACGAGTTCTTCCCATTCATGACTGGAACCAGGTTTTTCTTGCGAGATTGCTCTCATTTGCCGCCCTATTTCGGCATACTTTGTTTTGTCAATACATGCCATGGTCGCACCCTCATTTTTCTACGCATATCACAGAAACATGCTGTTACACGTGATTACTCAAGAATTATGCTGCAACATTGCCGTATGGTTTCAGCCATGGCAATCGTCCGGTTTCTGCATGGGGAACAGCAGCAACAGCTGTGATGACCGGCTTTTGTTGTCCGGTATGAGTGAATCGACTGATTTCATTCTTCAGTTCAACAGAAAGTCCCGCCAAGGCATCCGATTCCACGGCTATCGCCGCTGCAGCTGTGACGGTATCAGCCGAAACACGCTCAACGGCTGCAATGTCGATGCTGATCTGCTCCGCCGTGGTGGAAAGCTCTACCGTAGCA
Organism: Geobacteraceae bacterium; assembly: GCA_043743795.1. Taxonomy (GTDB): domain Bacteria; phylum Desulfobacterota; class Desulfuromonadia; order Geobacterales; family Pseudopelobacteraceae; genus JACRCG01. The sequence goes on along the minus strand of JAYTVV010000007.1, from coordinate 7,890 downwards.
GCGGCAATCTCGCTGGACAACCCGCGCAACGAAGTAACGCTGTCGACGATCTGCCTCAAAGAATCCCCGGCGTGCCCCGCATACTCAACACCCGATTTTACACGCTCCAGACTTGTATTCATTGCAGCAACAGCTTTATTCGTATCCGCCTGAATAGCCTTAACCCGCTCAGTGATACCAACAGTGGCTTCCGCAGTGCTATGTGCCAACTTGCGTACTTCGTCAGCCACCACGGCGAAACCACGCCCGTGATCTCCGGCCCTGGCTGCTTCAATGGCGGCATTGAGAGCCAGAAGGTTGGTCTGATCGGTAATTTCAATAATGACATCGACGATCTCGCCAACCTGTTGGGAACGCTCGGCAAGTGATTGCATCACCGCGGTAGACTCTTGTACTGCTCGAGCAATCTCCTGCACTTCCAGACCGGTCTGGCTCACCACGGCGGCACCACAAACAGCCAACTGTCGGGCATCAGTTGCCGACTGTGCAATCCGGGAGGTATTTTGAGACACCATCGCGATGGTCTGTGACATTTCTACTGCTGCAGCAGCAACCTGGCCAACACTGGTTGATTGCTCTTGAGAAGTAGAGTGAATCGCCTGAGCGGTATATGTCATTTTTTGAGACGTATTGTTCAGCTTGTCGGTTGAATCAGAAACTTTGGCCAGGATTTTTGAAAATGAATCCAGCAACGCGTTAAAGGCATTGATCGTCACAGCAAATTCATCATCATTTTTGATCAAAGCAGTGTGAGTGAAATCTCCGGTTTCGGCTATCGTAACAATAGAGCCATTCAACCGCGCCAGTGATCGGATAATGCAGACTGCCGTTGTCACGGTCAGAAACAATACCAGGCTGATGACGGCCAGGGAGATCGCGATCAGCAGTTTTTTGAACTGATCCACTCTCTCAGTAACAACTGTTACAAATTTTTGTTGTTCCAGAGCCGTTGTCTGCACATTGGCCGCGCTTTTCTGCCCCTGTTCAGCAGCGACCAGCTTGACTTTTTTAACAGAACTATCGACCAGAGCCATATTTTCCAATACGGTACGCTGCGAAATACTGATAGTTCGTACGGAATTGCCCGCGCTCGCAACGGCGCTATTGATAGCGGCAACTGCGTCCTTTACAAATCCAGAGCTTTTGAGCTCCATAATACCCGTGTCCGCCTGCAACACGCTGCGGGCAATGCGAGCCTGTACTTTTTGTACCTCCGCCGTTGCCTTCTCCAATTCGGCCTGAGTTTCGCTAAGCATTATCATGCGTGCTTTTGCATCCAGCAATTTGGCATCAACACCAATAGAGTACACAACATCGTTAATCGCATTGATCTTTTTGTTCAGCTCAATGTCATGATCAACTTCATTGCGGAAGTTTTGTACATTTTCCAATATCTCAGGCACTGCACTTTTGTCGCTGATAGTTTCATTAAGGGTCTTGGTCGCAGTCGTTGCCCGACGTGAAGCACTTATTACCAGACCTGAAATAATTTCCTTCAGACTGGCAAGTGACACATCAATCCGGGACATTGCCCCGTTAACCTTAGCTGCCTCTTCCTTGAAAACGGCCATGCTTTTGAATTTTTCATCGGTTGCTCTCAACACCTGGGCGTGCAACTCAGAAAACATACCGATGTCCATGGTTGTATTTTTAAGAGCGCTGACTTCTTTATTGATCTGTTCAAGATTTTCCTTACTGTGAGTTATAGACATCGATATCTGCTTCACATCCTGGGGATCGTGAGCCAATCCGAGCTGCAGCAGGTCGGCGGAAAGCTTTTCCACTGCCTGTTGAAACTGGACTGTTTTTACCTGAAGCGGAGTCGACTGAGAGGTTAGCAGCGTAATCTTTTCCTTGACCATCAGTATTGTCATTAAACTGAAGACGGCTATACCGATGATACCCAGAATACTAATGATGGAGCTTGTATAGAGTCTGGTCTTAATTTTCATGTGTGGTCTCTCCGGCACGTGTTGTTCCACTGTCAGACACCACTATACCGCCGCGCAATACTCACTGGGATCACAGTCGTTCTCATTTTCCGGCGGCAGGTCGTGACTGATAAATTTACTCAGATCCTGGTGCAACTGAATTATTGCCTTGAATGCCGTAATGACAGATTCTTTCGCCGCCGCATCGCCGCAATGTTCGTACGCATTTTTTAGGGCGGTGATCGCGGTATTGGTAAGAATGCTCATATTGAGTTGAGACATATCCATGGTGAACTCCTTTCTAATTAATGTTGGTCTTGTGAAATTATAACAAAAAGAGGGTTACGATCGTGTGCCGAGTCGGCAAACTGTATGTGACGTGAACACGTGTCAATACCGAGACGACATGCTGTGCGCGGAACGGCATGAGGACTTAATTGAAATGATGAAAATTCCGCAGACTAGCGATCATGGAGGAATCAATAGTGGGATCAATATGCGGAATTTTTGTCTGCCCACCCAGCTTACCTCGCTCCGCCTGCGACCAGCGGTACATGCCGTTTTCCGGAATCAGCAGGACATCGGGTGCGTTAATGCGCCCCTGCCCCCTGAATGCGGCATAGTCGGCATTAAGATCACGGAGAGTTCCATCAAGTATCCGTACAGCCTCATCAACATTCAATACATCCTGAACAGCCAGAACCCACTGGTGCCGTCGTGCCGGGATATCAGCCCCAACCATAAACTCACGTACATTCCACCCCCCCGTTTTGTTGAGGTTGGCAACGGCCTGTTCGACCTCGCCCTGGGTGACCTTTTCCTCCAGCTTGTCCAGGAATCGGTCTCGACCGGTAAACTCGATAAAATGGGGTGACGTAGAGGTGAAGCGAATCGTATCGCCGATATGGTACCGCCAGAGTCCGGAACAGGTGCTGAGGATTACCGCATAACGTTGTCCGATTGTGACCTGCTTCAGCGGGATTGCTTCGGCATATGGAGCCGGTTTACCTTGAGCATCCAGATCTTCAAAACGGACAAACTCAAAAAACACCCCGTAATATGGGGTCAGGCGCATCTGTGACTCCCCCGACTGCTGGAAAGCCATGAAGGCTTCTGATGCCGGAAGCAGTTCCAACAAGTTCGGCAGTCGGCCATCAAACAGCATGTCAAATTCGTTTCGATAGGGCAGTATACTGGTACCTCCATGAATGATTAACTCCAGATTCGGAATTAACTCCCGAAGCGGCTTGCCGCCAATCTCCACGCAGCGTTTCAGCAGAAGGATTATCCAGGGAGGCACGCCGGAGATGACGCGGATTCTGTCATCGCAAAGCAGCAGTTCAGCCATGGCCTGAAGTTTCTCTTCCCATGGCAGAGCCGAGATTTCCGCCGCAGGCTCTACAAAAGGTGCGAGGTACCATGGGCGAAAGTGCAGGGTAAGTGCGCTCATATCACCAGACCAGACGCCTCGCTTAATTCTGGTCAGACGGGTTGAACCGGACATATAGAGAATTTTGCCGTTTAGTATGCGAGAGGCAGGGTTAGCAGCCAGATAACACGCCATCATATCGATGGCAGCCCGACGATTTTCGGTAAACATATTTGATGAAAAGGGAATGAACTTGGTCGGCGCCGTAGTTCCCGATGTTTCACAGAACATCCTGATCGTACCGGGCCACGTAATATTATCCACATTTGGAGCCACACAGCCAAGGGCTGACGCTGGCTGATTGCGATCGAAATAATCCGTTTTGAACTCCTGGTACGAACGGATCGGTACGCGATTTTTGTAGTACCGGTACGCAAGATCAAACGGCATATTCATCAAATGCGCAAACGTATTTTCCCTGCCAAATTGTGTTGCCGCTGCTGCTTCGAGCAAGTCTTTAAATATCTGTTTCTGAGCTTCAACCGGATTGCGGCGTTTATATTGCTCAGCCAGCTTGACAGCATGAGACTGCAACAGTCTCTGAAACAGTGTACACCTCAATATTCCCGTCATTATGTTCATCTAAACCGCCACCTTTAGCTGCGAATAGTGCTGCTGGCTGTACCAGCTTCCCAGCAGAGCGTTATAGTCTTCTTGATGAAAGATGAGCGATGCGTGAGCGACCCCATCCCCTGCTATCCCTGATTCAACTCTCTTTACCTGACATGACGGAAATATCCGGGTGTAAAGAGAAGGTTCGCTGAACAGCTTCAAGGTTGGTGACGAAGAAACCAGAATGTCAGACTCATTTTCAGCCAGTAGTGCCAGTACCGGACCTGCAAAGAGTGCTCTGGAAAAAATCGGGAACCTGAAATCCCGCATGGCGAGAACTCTTTCGAAGCCACCACGCGCAGTAGTGTATTCGATGACATTGTTTATTTTCTTTTGAATGGCAAGATGGCGGACCGTTAGAGTTCGATTTTCTGCACCGGAATTAAATAACGCTTGAAAACAGCGCCGGGAGCGCTCTATCTGCCGGGAGATATCAGATTCGTTTGTCGGATCAGCGGCGATAATTTTTTTGAGATTGCTTTCCAGAATTCTGACGCCATCACGTTTTTGTTCAGCGGGCCGTATCAAGTCATCAGTTGTAATAACAGGACTTACAAGGATAAGGCCCCTGATGCTCCCGTGTATCTGCTCGCTGGCATGTCGCAGGAAGTTGGAGAGCAGACCGCAACCGAAGCTAACGCCCATTATCAGTGGTTTTTGTCCTTTATGTGCCAGATATTCGATCAGATCGGCAAGTTGGGCGGTAAACATATCCTGGCTGAATCCGCTTCGCGCATAGTTCACATAGTAGATTGAGCCGTGCCGGCGCAACAGTTTGCGTTGAAACTCCACCGTTTCTGTAGCGTCCGGCACAAAACCTCCCAATACGATTGTCGGCACAGTGCCGACACCTTTTTCGCGAAAGATCTGACAGCGAGACCGGTAGGAGTCAGGATTTCGTTCAACAGCTTCAAATTCCCGTCGTCTGGTTTCAGGGGCAAAACGTTTGAATGAAATGCTCCGCATGAAGCTTGCAGCAGCCGTAAAAGCTGATACCGCCTTACTACTGTTCCTGACAACCCGAAGTTTTGGCGCCTTGTCGTTCATAGACCCTCCCGATACTGTTTTGGAAGGTAGTGTAACAGTGTCAGGTTACGTACATATGACGGGCAGGTAATAGTTATGAAAAATCGTACAGCAAAAAATATAATCAGCAGAAAAGTCACGGCGGGGTAAGAGGAATTCTGCATCAGGATTGTGCATGACGCAGTCAAATGGTTTTCCGGATGTAGTGAACCCGCACCGTTTTCGGCGCGGGTTCACTATCTCGTTACAACCTGTACAATAAGTGATTACAGAGCACGCGGAGCAAGTGATATGGTTGTGGAAGCGCCCCATGTTTTGGTATTCCAGAGATACTCGCGGACCGTCATTTTTTTAGCATCGGTATCGATTGAAATTACCTGGAATGACAGCTTGGTAGGATCAGTTACCGAGAAGTTACCTTTCATCGGCGAGTCGACCCGAAAAATATTCAGGTCGATATTATAACCGGCACCCAAATATTTAGGTGACGTTGTATCGGCTGTCGGATACTTATAAAATTCATTGGCGTTATCATTACCATGGAAGTAGGCAACAACATTTTTGTGCGTTTTGAGCCAGGTGACAAATGTTTGCTGTTCTTTTATGCTTGGGATTGCATTGCCGCCTGCATCACTAATGGAGACTGCATCGGTAAAGGTATCGGACAAAAGATTCTCAAACTTATCGGTTGCATTGATATTAAAAGTTCCGTTCGGATTGGTGAAGTGTTTTGACTCCGCATCAGGCTGATCATGAGTAAAGAGGATGACCGGAGTCGTAGCAGAAACTGTTGCCAGATCAGCATCAATCAGTGGGCGGGCAACAGAATCAGGCCACATGCCGACGAACACCAGATGTACCCCGTTCACATCACGCGAGGTAACAAGCCTTTTACTTGCATAACTTGTTTTTGCAGTGGCAGCAGTGGTAAATGAAGTCGTTGCAATCGTAGATGCCGGATTCATCAGATTGTAAATTCCTACGTATGAAGTTGCGTCTATTCCCGCATCTGCGTTAAGCGGTGCTTTGTAATATCCGATTGCATTGGATACATCATGATTGCCAGGTGTCATGTACAATGGTGCTTTGGCACCCGATTTGTTCTTCAGGTTAAGCGCAGTAACATAGTCGGCGGTGAACTGAGGCCAGACAGCTGATGCAGGTGCTTTGGCATACGGGTACACATTGCCGTCAGAGCGATTAACAGCATCACCGGTTTCAACAACAAAGTCTACAGCACTCAATATTTTTCCGGCGTTTATTCCTGCATCACTTGGTAATGCGACATTCGCACTCTGCAGCCGGTTCATTTCCGCAATCATTGCTCCATTAACCTGCTGTGCGCTGCTCATTCCGGAAAAAGCGGGTTTTTTGATACCGTAATGAGCATCAGACGTGTACATAAATGTAGTCGTAGGTGTAGCCGCTGGAGCGGTACTGTCGCTGCTGCTGCCGCAACCGCTCATCAGAGCGGAAAGTGTTACTACCGTTGCCAACGAACCGTATGCAAATTTCTTTTTCATGACTATCATGCGTGATTCCTCCGTAAAACCAGTTTTAAAATCCCGGTTCGCTTCTACCACACGCACTATTACGATAGTGTTCCAACTCGGTTAATTTTCAACAACCAGCATCACACGCCGCATCATGCTGTTTTTGTAACAATAACGTTACTGAATCGCTACATCACGGCTGGAAATCATCTGGTATTATTTCACCTTTGCAAAGGTGATACACTTCATGAATCCACTGCCGGAAGTATGATATTTTTCGTCCGACTGCTCATCCTGACCACCCTGATAACTGTTTTTACAGAACAGAACTCTCAGGCGCTCCCTTTGACCATCTCCATAGATGCCTCCCGTCAAATGCGCTCCACAGCGGTTGCGGCCCCTGCGATTATTGACGTTGAAGAACTCATGCGGCGCTCGTTTCCCCGTGCAAAAATTACCCGCAACGCACGCATCTGCCAGATACGAATCGTGCTCCCGGACGTCACCGCCAACAGGAACTTATGTATCCCGGGACCTTCTGTACGCCCGTATTTTTGCACAGCCGTACCGAACGCTTCATATCGCTGGCAATCAAAAAAAAGGAGCGGCACAATAACGGTGAAGCTGGAAACCGTTTCTCCGGAAGGGGTAGCAGCCGGACTTTACGGTCTGTTGCAGGAAAAACTCGGTTTCAGATTTCACCATCCCCGGGAAAGCATTATACCCTCTCTGGATTACTGGCCGCTTCCGGAGCGGTTTTCGTTTGCCGGTACACCGCGCTTTGAAAAAAGGGGTTTTCACCTTCATACCCAGCATCCGATTGAACTGACGGAACAGCTCAGCAATCCGCTGCACCCAAACGCCCTTGAAGATGTGAAGACCTATATAGATTGGCTGGCACATAACGGGCAGAATACGTTCCAGTTTTTTTTGCTGCGTGACGTTGATCGTAAAATATGGCCGGCTCATGCCCGGCGTATCGTAGAATATGCGCACCTGCGCGGCATTCGCTGTGGTATAGAGATTTCACTCTCCATGATTCAGCAGCAGGCATTTCAGGCTATTACCCTGTTACGACCGTATCCGTCATATCAAAGACAAGTGGATGACACGTTGGCCTGGCTTTTTCAGGCACCGTGGGATTACGTGAGCCTCGACGTAACCGTGGGTGAACACCTGCCGTTTCTTGATAAATGGTTGCCTGACGTTCAGATGCACATCGAACAGCAGGTGGAAAAACGCTACGGTGCACGCCTGATGTACGCTACTCATGTCATCGGTTCGGAGAGCGCCATGAAAGTCAGACGCCCCAAACTCCCGAATAGTGGCATCCTGATTCATACCGTCATGTGCTATTCCGCGTCTGAAGCAAATGCCCCGGTATATGGAAATAAAAATC
>JAYTVV010000006.1:0-2082 GCA_043743795.1 Geobacteraceae bacterium | reverse complement strand
CCGGGAGTTTCACCGCGCCCGAGAGTGCCAGAGATCCCGGTAGCCCGGAGAGTGCAGGCAGTTCACAGGAAAACTTGATGTTTCCCTTCCGGCCGCGTGCCAGATGGTCAAGGTCCAGCGAGATCTCCCGTGCAACAGACTGGAAGCCCTCCTTGCGGATCGCCATATCACGCCACTGTACGGCGCTGTGCCTGAGCTTGATTTTTCTGAAATGAACCGGCACCGATTCATTTGATGGTTTGAGCAGGTCATCGATATTCAGGCGACCGTTGCTGTCCCGAACAAGATGGATATCCGCGCCGTCAGCGCTAACATCCTGCAGGACGACCTGCTTCTCCAGCAGCGGCAATAGCGCAAGTTTCACGGTGATTCGTTTGGCCTTGAGAAAATCACCGTTACCATCCGGTTCTTTGACGGTAACGCCGGTAAAATCAAAGGAGGGTCCGAAGTGCCAGGCAAAGGCCCCGCTGGTGAAATCTACCTTACGGTTGAGGGATTGTTGCAATGTAGCAAGAATTTCATCGCGGTAGGCATTAATATCCAGCAGGCGCGGCAGGAAAACCGCAAATCCGATGATAAGAGTCCCGGCGATAAGCGCCAGAATTCCGGAAAACTTGATATAGGTTCGCTTCTGCATCGGGAATGTGTGTACCTTGAAGTGCTTCGTATGAGCTAGAAAAAATCTTACATCGCTTGCGTCAACAAACTTGTGCCATCAACTGCTGTGAGTAGAATCTTCTGGAATCAGTCTGATGATGCGGACCTTGAGGATGGAGGTATGCGTCACCTCCTCACACACGAGCCGGTAGTCATGCCAGACAACCGACTCGCCAAGCACGGGGAACCGCCCCAGCTCATGGAGTATCAGGCCGGCGACCGTTTCATAGGGCACATCGTCGACGATTTTAACATCGATTGCATCGGCAAAATCGAAAATTGAAAGCAGCCCGTCGATCATCTGGCTGCCGTCCGCTAATCTCAGAAGATGCAGCGCCTCACCGGCATCATGCTCATCCCTGATCTCTCCCACCAGTTCCTCGATCAAATCTTCGGTGGTCACCAGACCACTCAAGCCTCCATACTCATCGACCACGAGCGCCATCTGGTTACGGGAACGTTGCATTTCCTTGAGCAGCTTATTCACCTTCTTCCCCTCGGGAACAAAGACCGGCGGCAACATAATGGCACTCAGATCAAAGACCTCCCCGGCCACCAGTCGCCCCAGCAGATCCTTGCCATGTACCACCCCGGCAATGTCTTCAATGGATTCACGGTAGACGGGATAGCGCGAGTACATATTATCAAGCACAATTCTGACAACCTCTTCACGTGACGATGACAGGTCCAGGCCAACAATGCGGGTGCGTGGCACCATTACTTCACGAACACATGTGTGGGTAAACTCAAAAACATTGCGGATATACTCATGTTCCGACTCACTGAATACCCCGCTGTCGTGCCCTTCGGCCACGATGTGCTGCACCTCTTCGCGGGTAACGAACACCTCTCGATCACCTCGGATACCCAAAAGGCGCATAAACGCCTTGCTTGAAACCGTGAGAATGCTTACAACAACGGTGCCGGCACGAGACAATATGCTGATCGGTCGTGCCACCTTAAGAGCAATGATATCTGCATATTGAAGTCCGACGGTTTTAGGGGCCAGTTCACCCAATACAAGCAGAAGATAGGAAATAAATACAACCATGCCGGTCACCGCAACCGGTTCTGCAGCATGGTTGATGATATCAATATCGATGCGTTGTAACCAGGGACGCAGATAGTCCACAGCAATTATCCCGCCCATGGTTGATGCAGTTGCAGCCGTTACGGTCACACCAATCTGCACCAGCGCCAGCAGACGATGGGGATCCTTCTGTAGCTCCTCGATAAGCAGTGCCCGATCATCGCCATCGGCCACCAGTTGTGCGATCAGGCTTTTACGGACCGAAATAACGGCAAATTCAGAGCAGGCAAAGAATCCGTTTAGAACTATCATCACACAGATAACCAGTATTTCTATTAAAACGGTATCCACGCTATCCTCCAAAACAACAGTGAACCATTTTTACCCTAGAATCA
>JAYTVV010000005.1:0-14172 GCA_043743795.1 Geobacteraceae bacterium | reverse complement strand
CTATATCTATCCGGACAAGTCAACGCTTGAAGCAAAAATGGCTGATATTACAAATTATCCGGTCCGGGATGGGGCTACTGATGTCACCGTTTCACCAACCAAGAAAACTATCTGTATGTGTGGCTCATCAACCAGCGCGTCCCCTACTTTTGTCATGTTTGACGCCGTTCTTTCTGTGCCGGAAGGAAATATTGCCATGTATGATGGCTCGTCAAGTCAGTGGAACAATTATAATTCTGCGCGTTTAACCGCTGCATATCCAAATACGGTTGCTACGGCAGTTCAAAGAAATGCATGGACTTTCAATCTGTACACCAGTCCTGTCAATCCGAATGCTCTAACCAAGAACCGGGCTCAAGGAGCTTTCGCTTCTTCAATGACGAGCGCACTGGCCGGTATATGGGCGTACTTCACCCCCGTGTTGGCTCCATCACATCCGGACATGAACCAGATTGAAAATATAGACAAGGCTTATATAAAACCGGTGACAACTCCGACTGCAACCCCAAGCACTACGACTCCCGCCGCTGGCGGCAGTGCTGGTGGCGGTTGCTGATACATCCAGATGACACTGTTTGCATAAGAACTGACCTATTTGAAAGGAGCTCACAGATGAAAAAAAATATTCTTGGCGGTGTGCTGGCAGGCGCCATACTTTTCGCCGGAACAGCCTTTGCCGGGCCGCAGATGGCTTTTGGACCCGAGGACAAGGGCGTGCTGCAACTGGACTACAAAGGGCAGTTCCAGATGACAGTTCGCGATATCGGGTCCGGCACCAACAACGACAGCGCAACCAGCAACTTCAACTTTCGCCGTAATCGCCTGGCCCTGATGGGTGCCTACGGTGATATGTTCAGTATGTATGTACAGACCGAATTTACCGAAGATGCCAACGTAGGAACAGTGCAGGTGGCAAAAACCAACCAGGGAACAGAATTTCAAATGCTTGATGCGGTCATGCGTTTTAAATTTGATGATGCATTGAGGGTAAATGTTGGTAAATTCAAGTACAATTTCTCTCGTGAAAACCTTGAAGCCTGCGAAAATCCGTTAACTCTGGACCGTTCGCTCTTTATCCGTGCCCCGTTCGTAACCACCCGTGATATGGGCGTGGCTGTCTGGGGAAATGCGTTCAAGGATATGTTCCAGTATCGTCTTGATGTGATGGAAGGGCGCAAGGCGGTCTCAGGGGACACAGCGCCGGATTCAAGTTTCCGCTACACCATGCGTGGACACGTGTCGTTGCTGGAGCCGGAAAATGACTATGGCTACAAAGGCACATACATGGGCAAAAAGAAAGTGCTGACAGTTGGCGCAGCCTACCAGTTTGAACCAAATATTGCCTACAGTGATACAATTACCAAGACCGGGGGAAAAGATTACAAAGCCTGGACGGTTGATGCGTTCTTTGAATATCCGCTCAGCGGCATCGGCACCGCAACGGTATCAGGTGCGTATGCAAAGTATAATCTGGATAAGGCGTATCAAGGAGCCAGTCCTGATATCGGTACAATTGGACTGAACGGTGAAAAGAACGGCTATTATATGAAAGCAGGCTACATGCTGCCGAACCTGCCGTTACAGCTCTTCGTCAGGTACGAAAGGTGGTCCTTTGCGAACTTGAATGGCGTATACAACCAAAGGGTTGATTGGGCCGGCGGCGGTGCCAATTACTATTTCCGCGACCAGAACCTGAAGCTGACGTTTGAGGCCAGCAACACCGGGTTCCACAAGGGGACCGGGACAACTGTTGACGGATCCAAAGATTTTATGTCCTATGTTACCCAGTTGCAGTTGATTTTCTAAGTACATACTCAAAAAACGGGCACCAAAATGACCTGGCAGGCCTTCATGCTGCCAGGTCGTTTTTTATTCAGAATACCCACTGTGACGTGCTATAGTTTCTCACTTTTAATTGATAAAGGTCTACTCCAGAGATGCCTATCCGCACCGCTTCCCATGGCAGAATCCATATCATAGTGCTCCTGTTGTTCTGCAGTTCATGTGTGCTCTCCGCTTGTCAGCGGGGAGCCGGGACATCTTCCTGCATCCGCTGCCACACAGGCATTGAACATGCGTCAAAAAACCATGGCGATTGTGTCTTCTGCCATGGCGGCAAACCGCTTGAAGAGGAGAAGGTGAAAGCGCATCAGGGCATATTCGGTATAGGCAACCCGGAATACATCGGCCGCTGGGAGAACGGCTGCGCTCCCTGTCACCGCTATCAGTTTGAGAGGATGAAGAGCAACCTCATGTACACGGCAGCCGGGATGATCCGCAACACCCAACTGACCTGGGAAGGGGAGGATGGTAACAGCTATACCACCCACGGCGAGAAGCAGTTTGCTGCTGACGGTACGCCGTTTGCTCCCAAACCGGTGGCTGAACTGGACAATCTTTCCGGTGAGTTGTATCGCAAATTTTGCTCCCGCTGCCACATCGGCGCGCAAACGACCGGTGTGTATGCCGCCAGCCACGGTTCCGGCTGCGCCGCTTGTCACTTTCCCTGGAATAGTGAAGGAACCTACAAAGGTAATGACAAAACAATGAAGGGGAGGGCAGGTCATTCGGCCAGTCATGCCATGAGTTCACTGCCGGACACCCAGGTCTGCTCCCGCTGTCACAATCGCAGCGGCCGCATCGCTTTTTCGTATCAGGGGCTGTATGACGGCAATAACGGTCTGGTGCCGACCAAGGGGGGCGAAGCGGGACCGGTGATGACCAGTGGCGCCCGCAATCTGACCCACATCGCAGCAGATGTTCATTTTGCAGCCGGAATGGAGTGCATTGACTGTCACACCTCGCGCGATGTGATGGGTGACGGCTTTGCCTATCGTAACATGTACCTGCAAACCGAAATTGCGTGCGAGGATTGCCATGGCGGCACTGAGGTGCCGCGCTACCGCGAAATTACTCGTGAAAATGATGAGGCGCTGCGTGAATCAAAACAGTACAAACGACCGGTGACTTCCGGAATGCATATGATTCAGACTGCGAGGGGGCGCAGCTACTCAAACGTCTTCTACAAAGATGGTGCGATCTGGCTACAGGGAAAGCGGAGCGGCAGGCTGCATCGCAGCAAGGTTATTACCGGCACACCGGAACATACGATTGTCGGTCATGGACGACTCGAGTGCTACAGCTGCCATTCACGAACGTCCGTGCAGTGTTATGGCTGCCATACCACATACGATAAGCGGCAGAACGGCATGGACTTCATCAAGGGGGAGGAAACACCGGGGGCATTCAGTGAAACTGAGGATTATCGCATGCTCTACCCATTCCCGTTGGCGCTCAATCAGCGAGGGCGGATTTCGCCGGTAACTCCCGGTTGCCAGACTTTTGTTACGGTAACCGAGGAGGACGGGTCACGTTCCAAGTCGGAATACGTTTCAAAATTCAAGGGATCGCAGCAGCTTCGTTTTGCCCCGTTCTACTCGCATAACACCGGCAAAAGAGCGCTCGGCTGTGCAGAATGTCATGGTAACCCGGCTTTTCTCGGTTTTGGCCAGCATATAGTTGAAGGGAATAGTATCAAGGGGACGCTGATCTGTGAGCGGTCGGACAGTAAGCCGCTTGACGGGTTTATGACGATGAAAAACGGCCTGATACGCGCCTATTCGGCCATTACCCGGGAAAAGTCCCGACCACTGAGCGGGGTAGAAGTGAAACGGACTCTGTCGGTCAACCTCTGTCTCCCTTGTCATGATAAAGCGCGTGACCCTATCTATCGGAAAGGAATAAACCACCATGCGTTGGATGATACTCTGCATCGTCGGCTTCTGTCTGGCCCATAGTCCGGCTGCTGCCGCTGGTCACGTCGGTTTGGCCTGCCGTTCGTGCCACCGGCAGGGTGGCATTGACAGCGATCCGGCTGCCCGCGTAAACCGGGCAAACGGTTGTGTCGTCTGTCATCAGGGGCATGAGCGAATCTTCGACCACGCCATGGGGCAGCGCACCGGCGAGAAGCAGTTTGTGCAGCGCAGCTACGGTCGGTTCGATTCCGGCTTCTGGGATAAAAATTGCAACTCCTGCCACTTGAAGGGATGCCTTGATTGTCACGCTGATGGTGGTCTGGCAAAACCCTCTGTTGCTTCCTGCCAGCGCTGTCATAGCGGCTATTACACCGGCTGGGACTACTCAGGGCGGGCTCCGCGTGAAGACAACATGCGCTACCAGCGAGGCATTGCTGTCAACGGCGAGACGTTCCTGAAAATGCTTCCCGATATTCACTACAATGCCGGGATGACCTGCGGAGCCTGCCACTCAATGAGCAGTCTGGCAGCAGGAAAAAAAACATCTAAAGGATGCCGCGACTGTCACCAGCCGAACTCAAAAATCCTTGAACACCGCATCTCCGCTCATCTGCAGCGTCTGGAATGCTATTCCTGTCATTCGGCTTGGGCCCCGCAGGAGTACGGCACTTTTTTTATCCGTTTTCGCGATCAGGGAATGAAAGAGGATTTTGATCTTAAGCCGGGACCAAACGCAGAGTATCTGCGCAGTGCCTACCTGAAAAAACAGGACGCCCCGCCGCTGGGGATTAATGCCGCCGGGCGGATCAGCCCGATCAGGCCGATGTTTATCGCCTATTATACTGATATCATGACCGCCCGGAACAATGGCCCGGAGAATACTCTGCTGGCGGCCGAATGGCGGGCGTACTTTCCCCACACTGTCCAGCGCGGGACGGTAACCTGTGAAGGGTGCCATGACAATCCGACCCGCTTTCTGCTTGAGCCGGAGTCGCGGCGCATCTACAATTTGGAAAAAGATGGCATGGGGCTGGAATCGTTCTGGTCTCAGAAGGGCCAGCGGGTGAGCAACGGCAGTTTTATGGACACCGCACGCTATCTGCACATGAGCAGCAAAAGTCCTGCATATACAAAGGCGTACATCGAAAAATGGAAAACCTTCCTCAATCGCGTCGAACATTCATCACGACCCTGACTCTGCTGCTTGCTTCGGGCGGCCTGTTGGTACGGTATTTGATCCCGCGTACATCAGAAAAACGCCGGGTGCTGGTCAGCGCTGCCGCCACGGATGTGCCGGCGGGCGGGGCACTGCTGTTCCGCACCGAACGTGTGGCACTGATGAGGGATGACAGCGGCTTTTATGCCCTGAGTCTGATCTGCACCCATCTCGGCTGTACGGTCACCGTTACGGAGGACGTACTCTCGTGCCCGTGTCACGGCAGCCGCTTCGATCTACAGGGCAAAGTGCTTACGGGGCCTGCTGATCGGGCTCTGGTGCGGATGAAGGTGGAGGAAAACGGAGAGCGGATTGAAGTGGTGGGGTGAGGGCGGAGGTACAAAGCTTTCAGCGTACGCTCTTCATTAACCAGCTGATATAAGCGTGTTTATTCATTCCACGGTATAGAATGAGGATGAATCATTCCTGCCGGAGCGCCATTCCGGCACGGCACCTTTCAATCGCAGCGAACAGCTTTTCGAAATCAACCGGCTTTACCATGTATTCGTCGAAGCCTGTTTCTCTGAATTTATCAAGGTAATTTTTATCACTGTAACCGGTGAGCACGATGAACTTTGTGTCAGCTTTCATTGATTTAATTCTACCAGCCATCTCGATACCGTCCATCACCGGCATATTAATGTCTGTAATGACAATCCCGGGGGTGTGCACCGTGAAAAGCTCCAACCCGATCAGGCCGTTTTCAGCTGTATAGATTGTACTATCGGGGAATTGTTTCGCTAATATGCGGCCGATAGACAGGCAAACTATAGAGTCGTCTTCCACAAATAGTAACGAAAAAGTGCCGGGCGAAGGTGTGGGTACCATTTCAAACCTCTATCCTGAATTCTGAACCACCGTCAATATTACGCACGGTGATACGTCCTCCCATATTTACCTCGATTATAGTTTTTGACAAGAACAAACCAACACCGGTTCCTTTACCAAGATCCTTGGTGGTAAAATACGGATCAAATATTTTGCCCAGGATACTCTCCGCGATGCCGCCACCATTATCGGTAATGGTTAACACGGACCTGTTGCTCTCCGACCACGAACGCATCGTTATATGTGGATCAGTAATTTTCTGCTCAAGACAGGCATCCTTGGCGTTTAAAATAAGGTTCATGAGCACCTGGCCGTATTCGTTCGGATAACCATTGATCTGCGGGTCACCAATTGAACTGACATTCAGGGTAATTCCGTCTTTCTTGAGACTCTCATCTATGATCTGAACCGTATTAGCGATAACCTGCTCCACCCTGAACAGGCTTTTCTCTTTGTCAGGGACAGTAAAATTCTGGAAAACAGTAATGGTTTGTGACAGGTGCTGGAGTATTTCCATAGCCGTGGCAATATTGGCATCAAGAAGTTCCTTGCTAAGTTCGCCGTATCCAAATGATAGGCCTAATTCCTGGACTTTGATGCCCACAACATTCAGCGGCTGACGCCATTGGTGTGCAATATTGCCGAGCATTTCGCCCATTGCCGCCATGCGGCTTTGCTGGATCAGTAACTGATCCTTTTCCCTGAGTCTTTCCATCGCCTGGTGGCGTGCCTCGGTTTCCACCTCGAGTTCGTGATAGGTCTCCTGCAATTCCGCATTCTGTGTTTCCAGCTCGGCGGCCTGCGCCGCAAGGTTCACATTCAGCTGCTCGATTTTTTGTGCGGTTGCATGTAATGGCCGGGCAATCAAAAACCAGATAAACGGCGCACTGATGAGTATGAGCATTACGGAGTCAGCGAAATTATCCACAAAAACGATCGAAGTATGAAAAAATAACGGCAATGTAAACATTATTATTGCTTCAGCAAAAAAGAAGACCACCAGCAGACTCGCGAGTAGACGCACGGGAGAAATGACTTTGGATGTCTCAACATCGACTGGTTTCACTGGAGTTGATGTATTCATATTAAATGGCTTCTCCTGCAGGCTTGAATGGATCTGTCCATAATGTGACCGTACCTTTTCTTCATTCTTTCAGCGCAGCAGCCAGATCGTCAGCGGCAGCGTGATAAACGAGAGGCACGTTTGTGCGGTGATGATTGCAGCCATGCTGTCATGGTCACCCCCCATCTGCCGGGACAGGATGTAGGCTGAGGGTGCCGTGGGGACGCTGAACAGCAGTACTACGACACCAAGGGCGGTGCCGGTCAGCCCGAGACAAGTTGCAAGACTCCACGCAATGGCCGGTTTGCAGAGAAGCTGAACGGTGCTGGTCACCAGCAGCGGCTGCCAGTGCAGCATTAGGTTCTCGGCACGGTAGGCTGCGCCTACTGCCATCAATCCCACTGGAAAGGCAGCCTTTCCTCCCAGTGCAAGTATGCCGTCGATTGCCAGCGGCAGCTTCAACCCTGCTGTATTCAATCCTACCCCGATAACACAGCCGATAATGAGTGGATTGCGCAGCAGATCTCCTGACAGTTGCTTGAAATTGATGCCCGCACTATTGTTCACCGCCAGTGAGAACGCCGAGACGCAGAGCACGTTGATCAGGATGATCATGAATCCTGCGCCCATGGCGGCCAGAAAGAGGCCGTCCCTGCCGAACAGGTTTTCCGCGAGCGCTAATGCCACAAAGGTATTGAAGCGTACCCCTCCCTGAAAAAACGAGGTAAAAGCCGGCCCGCCCATGTGCCGGTTCACAAGCCACCAGAGCGTTATCAGCAGCGCACTAGCCAGTACTGCGCCCTCCACGGTCAGCAGAATCTTCAGCCAGGGGAGTGAGCCGATCTGTTTACCGGCAAGGTTGTGGATCAACGTTGCCGGCATGAGCAGGAAGTAGGTCAGTTTTTCGGCAGATGGCCAGAATGACGGGGGAAGGAAGGTGGTGCGCTGGATGACGAAACCGGTCAGAATCAGTGCCAGAACCGGTATGAGTGCATCGGTGACGGAGTTCATACGGCTCTCTCCTCCTAACGTTCAGTAGCGGGAAGGAAGATAGCATAAGCTTTAAGTAAATAACAGTTTGACTTCAGTGTGCCATACGGTATCCCGCTTGCATCAAAACATGATTATGTTACACTGGCTCAGAAGTAATTATATTGAGTCAGGGAGGTATATTATGCTGGAGTTACTTGAAAAAGCTGTCATGACAACAATCGGTGTTGCAGCCATGACCCAGAAAAAGGCTGAGGAACTGGTGTGTGAAATGAAAGAACGCTTCAAATTAACTGAAGATGAAGGTAAGAACCTGGTCGAGAGAATTCAGGTGATTGCATCTGAAAGCAGGGAAAAAGTCAAGGAAATGGCTGAAGTTGAAGTTCAGAAGGTTGTTGATCGCCTGGGTCTGGTTTCCCGTGAAGAGTTTGATCGGCTTGCCAGACGAGTACAAGAACTGGAATCCCGCGGAAATGACTAACCGATGCTCAGATTTCTGAAGATCAACCGGAATATCCGCAGCATCAGGCGCTATTTGAATATTGTACGTGTGCTCAGCACGTACGGTTTTGATCAGGCGCTTGAAATGCTGGGGCTTGCGGATGTCGTGGTGCGGAGCCGGAAACTGTTCCGGCGTGCGATGCCCGATATCGCCCGGTTGACGGCTGCAGAGCGTATGCGCCTTGCACTGGAGGAACTTGGGCCGACGTTTATCAAATTGGGGCAGATTCTCTCCACCAGGCCGGATGTCATACCGCATGCGTTTGTCCGGGAATTTGAAAAGCTGCAGGACGATGTGCCAAGCTTCTCGTTTGAAGAGGTGCTTATCCAGATCAGAACCGAACTGGGCGGCCCGGTCGAACAGTTTTTTGCGGAAATAGATCCTGTGCCCTTGGCGGCTGCATCCATTGCTCAGGTGCACAGGGCCCGGTTGAAGACCGGAGAGGACGTGGCAATCAAGGTTCGGCGTCCCGGCATCGTTGCGGTGGTTGAATCTGATATCAGTGCCCTGATGTCGTTGGCGGGGCTTGCGGAGCGTCATGTGTCCGGCAGCGAGCTCTATGACCCGGTCGGTATTGTACGTGAGTTCGCCCGCATGATCCGCAGGGAGATGGATTTTACCCGTGAAGGGCATACCATCGAAAAATTCCGTGACAATTTTGCCGGAACATCCTGGATGCATTTCCCCCACGTATATTGGGAACAGAGTTCTCGCGCCATTCTGACTATGGAATATGTTGCGGGTGTCAAGGTTTCCGATAGGGAAAAACTTGCGGATCAGGGCATTGATGCTAAGCTGATTGCCCGTCGCGGTGCCGATTCTTTTCTTGAAATGGTGCTCAATCACGGTTTCTTTCATGGAGATCTTCATCCCGGAAACGTTCTGATTTTGCCGGGTAATGTCATCTGTTTGCTTGACTACGGAATTGTAGGGCGGCTGGATGAGGAGCTTAAAACATTCCTGACCGACATTCTGGCAGCTATTGTCAAGCGGGATATGGACGAGGTTGTGTCTCTACTGCTCTTTGCCGGTGATATTTCGGACAACCTGGACATCCGTGCCCTGAAAAGAGATCTCTTTAATTTCATCGACAGCTACTACGAAATCCCGCTCAAAGAGATTGAAGTCGGGCGCATGCTGATGGAATTTATTGAAATTATTACCCTGTACAATATCAGGATTTCGTCAGATCTGCTGCTGCTGGTTAAATCACTGGTGTTGATCGAGGGGATGGGGCGTGCCCTTGATCCTGCGTTTGACATGGTTGAGCATCTGCGCCCATTCATCATAAAGGCGATCCGTCAAAAATTATCTCCGCTGCGGGTTTCCCGTGATATCAACCATATTCTCTCCTCATATCTGAATCTGGCGCGAAACATTCCCCGTGACCTGAAAGAAATCATCAATCGCATTAACCGTAACAAGTTCAAGATTGACCTCGAACATCGCGGGCTGGACAAATTTACTGCCGACTTTGACCGGTCCATCAACCGCCTTTCAACCAGCATGATTCTGGCCGCTATGATTATCGGCTCCTCAATTATCATGCAAACCGATAAAGGTCCAAAGGTCATGAGCTTTCCGGTGTTTGCCTTTTTGGGGTATACCGTGGCCGGGCTTGTCGGGCTTTGGCTGATTTATGCGATCATTCGTTCCGGGAGGATGTAAACGCATTTTATGGCTGTTGTCGTGAATGTAATGCACTGTCTATGATCACAGATTTTCTCAAACATCTGTTCCCCCGTGTCGTCCCGGAGCATAACCTGCGCTTCAGATATACCTTCTGTCTTGGGGGGCTTGCTTTCACCGCCTTCCTGATGATGGCTGCCACCGGTATGCTGCTGCTGATTTATTATCAACCGACGCCGGAACGGGCTTTCAGTTCGGTACTCTTTCTTGAAGCTGCGGTCTGGGGAGGGAAGTACCTGCGCAGTCTGCACCGGCTGACATCACATACGCTGCTGGTGCTGGTATTGCTGCACACGCTGCGGGTAATCCTGACCGGGGCGTACCAGCGCCCCCGGCAGCTCAACTGGGTGATCGGCTGTCTGCTGCTGTTCCTGGCGCTGTTCGAAGCGTATACCGGATATCTGCTCCCCTTTGATCAGCTGGCTTTCTGGGCAACCCAGACCGGGATGGAACTGTTAGCGACACTGCCGTTCGGGACATTCTTCCGATCCCTGCTTGTGCCGGACGGGGTTGGTCAGGGGCTGTCACTGCTCCGTTTTTATGCCCTTCATATTGTCATCATCCCGCTTTCGGTGCTGGCACTGTCATTCCTGCATTTTTATCGGGTCAGAAAAAACAAGGGGGTGCTGCCGTATCTATGAAAAACGGATTCGTTAAAAGCTCCCCCCATTTTTTCAAACTCATTATCCGCTCGATATATGTTCTGGGCGCAACACTCCTGCTTCTGGCGGCGCTGATTCCAGCGCCGCTGCAGGAATCGGCAAACCCTGCCGTCACACCAAATCCGGCAAAATCAGCCTGGTTTCTTCTCTGGATACAGGAGATGGTCAGCTGGTCACGATTAATGGTTTATCCGGTCATGTTGCTGTGCGGTCTCTTTTTCCTCCTGCCGTGGTTGCCGGTCAGTGCCCATATTCACCGGGCCAGCTGGTTTCCGGGCGAGCAAAAAGCGGTCTCGTTCGTTACGGTTCTGGTGGTTGTCGCTCTCGTGGCACTAACCGTTGTGGCAATGTTTTTCAGAGGTGCCAATTGGTCCCTCGCATTCTGATCTGTTTCCTCTTTCTGCTTGCGGCAGTGACTTCGGTGTGGGGCGCACAGCGTCAGTTCTGTTTGTCGTGCCATGCCGCCCACTATGTGGAACGTGGACAGTGTACGCTCTGCCATCTCGGTAATCCGGCAACAGAACGTAAAAATATAGCGCATGGCGGGATGCGTGCGGGGAAATACGCCCGGTTTACCCTCGGCGATGCGACGTTTCGTAACGAGGGGGAACAGCTGATCGACCGGCTTGCCTGCCGTCGCTGTCATGTGAGCGGAGGCCGTGGCAACCCTCTTGCGGTGAGCCTTGACGGCTCGGCCGTCCAGAAAACAGTCGGGGAACTTTCTCTTTCGCTCCGTCGACCGGTGGCTGCCATGCCGGATTTTGGTCTGGATGAAGAACGGGTGACCACCCTGGTGAATGTAATTCTTGCCGGTTCGCAGGGACGCACATCGGGCGACGCCGTCCCGGTACGGGTGCATTTTAACAATACACATACAAAGAACACCGATATATTTACTACGAAATGCGGCAGGTGTCACCGGATGCTGAGCCAGCGACGCGGTGCGCTCGGCTCCGGCGAAGTCGCTCCGAATCTGTCCGGCCTGTTATCAGATTTTTATCCAAAGACATTCCGGAATGGCGATGTCTGGACCGCGCGGGAGCTCGCCGGCTGGCTGAAAAATCCCCGTGAGACCAGGCCATGGGCAAAAATGCAGCCTGTTAGGCTGACCGACGCTGAAACGAAAGAGCTTGAGTCGCTTCTTTGTATCTCCCCTGATGTGAACAAACCATCGCAATAAAATTCATCTTCACAATTGTTCATAATTCCTTCATACAATCTTCTCACCTTTCATATAGGGTGAAACCATCAGAAACAAAATCTCAGGAGGAAACACAATGAAAAAAATATCCGTAGTAGTTATCGCTCTGAGTTTGGCCGTTGCTCTGTTCAGTAGTGCCAATGCCGGCAACCGGGAGGGCATGGGCGGAGGATGCGGCAATTGTGCACAGCAGACGGCATCGCCGGCCGGTCCGTTACATAAGTTCCAGGCCGATACCATTGATCTGCGCCAGGAAATGATGATCAAGCGTTTTGAGGTACAGCGCGAAAATCTGAAGGGTGCTCCTGACGAGGTGAAAATTGCTGCATTGAGGGCTGACATCAAGGTTCTCCAGACAAAAATCCTTGATATTCGCAGTCAGAGCGGCTTGCCGGTCGACAAGTGTGATGGAGAATGCAGACAGAAGATGGGTGAATTTGATAAAAAAGGGATGGGCGGATGTAGTAAAGGCAAGGGGGGCTGTAATGGCCCGTGCGGCGTCCAACAGTAATCTGCGGAGTGGCTGGCGGCATGCGTCGTCGGCCACTTTTTTGGGGAGTACCGCACGATGAAAAGCTACCTTCCATCACTGCTGTGTTTGATGCTGCTTACCCCTGGATTTGCGCATGCAGACCACGTCAGAGGACATGCCGGTGACGGTGAAAACTGCCGGTCACACGGCGGTAAAATGGATTGTGATGCCGGTCCCTCCTGGTGTAAAGGTGAGGGTGGGATATGCAGTCCTGAAATGCGCGGGCGTTGCGGCAAACGTCGGGGTGACTGGTACGGTGCCCGTAAACCGGTGGCCTCTGCGACTGAAGCCCGTGCGCTTCTCCAGAATTATTTTAGCGGAAACGAATACACCTTTTCTGATGTTGCCGAGAAAAAATGGGGTTTCAGAGCAGATGTGTACGACAGGAATGGTAAAGTAGTTGATCAGGTTCTGATTGACAAGCGTTCCGGTCGCATCCGTTCGCTTGATTGAGGTTCATGTGGTTGCACCCGTCCTGATTGTTGAAGATGACACCAAGCTTGCCCGGATTGTAAAAGCCTATTTGGAAGGGGCTGACTTCAGGACCGTTCATGCTTCCTCGTGCAAGGAGGCTCTTCAAAAAGCTGAGGCGGAGTTGCCGTTGGCTGTGATTCTCGATTTGGGGTTGCCGGACGGCAGCGGCGAGGAACTTTGCCAGAGTTTAAAAGAGCTGGGTGATTTTCCGGTTATCATGTTGACGGCAAAGTCATCTGAAGACGAACGCATCGCCGGTTTTGCGCTCGGGGCTGATGATTATATGGTCAAACCGGCCAGTCCGCGTGAGTTGGTATGCCGTCTGCGGGCGGTGCTGAAACGGTATGAGCGCAGTTCAATGTCACCCGAGAGTCTTCTTGCCTTTAATGGAGGGGCACTGGTTCTGGACAGCCTCCGTCACCAGATAGCCCTCGATAGCCACGTTATCTCCGTTACCCCTACCGAGTTCAAACTTCTTTTCACCTTAGCATTATCCCCCGGCAGGACCTTTACCCGCGACGAACTGGTTTCCCGTGTTCTGGGGCATCAGTTCGAAGGCTATGATCGCAGCATAGACGCCCACGTCAAAAATCTCCGTCAAAAAATTGAAACAAATCCTCGCGAACCTGAATACCTCAAAACGGTGTATGGCGTCGGGTATCTTTTTGCCGGAGCGCGAGATGCACTGTAGCTTGAACTGCAAATTTCTGCTGCTGTTTATTCTGATTTCAACGATCGCCCTTTCGTCAGCGTTTCTGCTGCGCGGGCTTATCATGCGTGATTTCGGTCAGTATCTGGACGGAGAATCACAGGACCGGGCCCAGCGGGTCGTGGCACTTTTTGAAGGCGGATATGCACAGGGTAACGGCTGGCAGTCGGATCGACTGGCGACTGACGTGGCCTGGGCACTGCAGCTGGGAATAGAGGTCCAGCTGTTTGATGCCGCCGGCCGACCGGTTATTGATTCCCGACAGGCTCTGACGGCGTTGTCTCCGTTGATGCGTAAACGGGTACTTGATGCAACCGGCTATGACCCGCGTGAGGTTAAGGGTACGCCGGTCCCGTACCCGCTCTATCTGCGTGGCGAAGAGATCGGCCGTCTGGAAGCACGGCAGCTTGATCAGGTTAAGGAAGATTATTTCGTTCGTTCTTCAAACCGGGTGCTGCTGGTCTTGGTTACGATTCTGGGGCTGGTTTCGATTGCAGCAGGCAGTATCGCTTCACGAAGGCTTGCGCGCCCCATTCTTGAACTGGTTGATG
>JAYTVV010000004.1:0-41288 GCA_043743795.1 Geobacteraceae bacterium | reverse complement strand
CTTGAGCAACTTCGATATCGCTGATACAAACTGTTCTCGCCATGGTTCACCTCCATGTCGAGATTGTAAATTAATGACAACTTGAATGCAACTTGGAATCAGCTTTGGTCGTAAGCAGGTCATGCAGATGCAGGTCGTTGATCTGAATGACATCATCATGTCATTCCATTCGATGATCCGCCGGACGCTGCGCGAAAACATCAGCTTCAGCCTCCAGCTTGCCAGTAATCCGGTTGTCGTACGCGCCGATAACTCGAAGCTTGAGCAGGTACTCCTGAATCTGGTGCTGAACGCGCAGGATGCCATATCGGTTAACGGCAGTATTTCATTTGAAACCGGGCAGGTCCTGATTGATGACGAGTTCGCCCGCCGTCATCCGGGGATGAGCCCGGGGCGCTTTGTGCTGATGTCGTGCAGCGATAATGGCTGCGGCATGACTGCTGAAACCATGTCACGCATTTTTGAACCGTTTTTTTCCACTAAAGAGGTTGGCCACGGTACCGGGCTTGGTCTGGCAAATGTGTATGGCATTGTCAAACAGCATAATGGTTATGTCATGGCGGTCAGCACTGTCGGCATCGGGACGACATTCAAGATTTACCTTCCGGTCTGTGATGAGCAGCCGGGCAGTGTCGGCGGGGAAAAAGAATAGAAAAATCTTGATCATTCCGGCAGTGCAGTCATTCTGCTTGTTGAAGATAACGAGATGGTTCGAATCATGTCCCGCGATCTGCTGGAAGGGTTAGGCTATACGGTCTACAGCGCCGAGCATCCTGAGCGGGCGCTTGAATTGCTGAGGGACATTACGGAAAAAATAGATCTGGTGATTACCGATGTTGTTATGCCGGGCATGAATGGTCAACAGCTCTTTGAGCGGATCACGGCAGATCATCCGGAAATAGACAAGGTGCTGTATATGTCCGGCTACACGAACAATATCATTGTTACTGATGGCGCGTTAGAAGAGGGGCTGCATTTTCTGCAGAAGCCGTTCACGGTTGACGCGTTGATGGCCAAGGTAAAAGAGCTGCTGCGGTAACAACACCTGCGTCTCAGTGATTGAGCGAAACAGTTCTGCTCCGCCCCGATGACAGCCCTTCAAATACGAATGTGCCCTGGTATGCGCCCTTCCGGAACAGTCCGGACTCTCCCGGCGGCAGATACTGCGTGGTGCTGTTGGTAAGTACCCCGGAAAAACGATTGAAAATCCCCTCCACTGAACGCTCTTCTGTTACCGCTACACGATAGCTGGCCAGAGCCGTACCGCCTGCCTGAACCGGAAATGTCTCTGCTGTACCGCCATCGGCAAGTGAGCCGCCGGAAACCCGTGACTGATATCCGCGCCACCCTCCTGTTATTCGTGCCCAAAGCTGCAGCTGTGCTGTTCCGTCACCGGTGAGGTGCAGGTTGTACTGCGGCTGCCAGCCACGCTCGGAAGTGGCGTACCGGAGTGTCACCGTGCCACGGGGAGGGGAAACAGCTATCCGTATGGAGTTTTCAGTCGATTGGCTGCCCTTTCTGGCCGCAGCGAGCCGTGTGTCAATCTTCTGAATTTCCTGCGTTGTTTTGCGACGGGTGGTATAGACTGTTTCCAGTTGGGCAATCGCAAAGTCGGTGCCCTGGCGGATTGCCTGCATCGGGTCGGGATTTGTCTTGGTTTTGCGTGGCGCCTTGGCGCTTTGTGCTTTGGCTGCGGAGGTGAAAATAGTTTCGCGCGTTTCCAGTGCCAGCAGGCGGTCTTCCAGTCGGCGCCGCTGTTCGGTAAGTGCCTCTCTGTCTTTGTCAGAGTTGTTGCCGGATTCGCTCCGGTGTGTTTCCACTCTGAGAATCGTGGTGCCGGGTGCCGGAATAACTGTGAGCGTCTGCTCCAACAGGCCCCCAGCGAGCGGGATGTCGATGGTTCCCTTTACCGCGCCCGCTTCCTGCTGGATGAGGGTGCCATCCCGGTAAAAGGTGATTTTATTCGCTGCTGAAGCTGAGCTGGTGCAGAAAACAATGAAAACGAGACCGGTTAGTGTGGTGCGCATAGTGAGATCCTCCGGATCCGGTGAGGGTTGTTTTTTATGTTACGGTGGCGATGAGGTTGCGCATATTAACTCTTGCGGCTATACTCGCACAAATTGTTCGGAAAGGCGCCAGACATGAAAAACGATGTAGATATTGATGCGGAAGTATCGGTCAAAGACATAGTCAATTTTTATGTAAAAATCAATGACTCATCCAAGGCAAAGAAGGATATTGCCCGGCTTTCTGCCAAAGACAAGGCGGCGGCTCTTGAAATCATTGCCTCCTCTGCGGCCAGCCGTGATTTTCGGATAGAAGTGGCGCGCTATTTTCTCTACGATCTGGACGGCGTGGTGCGTAGAAAAGCAGAGCGGTTTATGGAGGATTTGGTGCCGGACTGGGTTACTGACCCGGCGGAAAGTATCCTGAAACTGCTTAAAACTGCTGATGGTAAAGGGGTTGTCAGTAGAAACTCAGCCGTCAAGTTTCTGTTCGGCATCGTTGACTCAAGCAGTCTGCGTGACACCTTTACCACGCTCCTCAATAGCCGTAACCGTGAACACATGGCTGAAATTCTGGCGATAGTTGAGGATTATATCGATTCATCCCGCGATGAAAATGAACAGGTAAAAATATTTGATGCGTGTCTTGATATTGTTGTGTCGGACGACATCGACCATAATATCAAGCATCAGGCATCCAACCTGCTGAGTGTCTTTTTCAAAAAAGTCCAGTCTACCAATCTGGGAGAGACGCTGCGGCATAAATATATCGAAAAACAGGTTGATAAGGCCGAAGGAGTGTATCGCTATCTCTGCAGTGGGGCTTCAGGGCTGAACAACACGTTTTTGGACGATCTTCTCAGGCCGCTGAAAGAGAGCGGCAGCAGATATCAGGTCAAGATCCTCAATTACTTCAGGGGGGTTCTTGAAAAAGCAAAAAATCCGGAAGAGTCGGATACGGTGCTTGACACCTACCCGGATTACTGGAATCAGGAAGAACCTGCCAAGGAGGAAAAAATCCGCTGTGTCTGCAGCAGGATTCTGCGCGCCGTTGATGAATTGTGGGATATGACAGAAGATCCACAGATTCGTGCACTTATCGTTCAAATTCGTTTTGGTGAATATGGCGATAAACGTGAACTGCTGGAACAGGTTCGCTCAAAGACCGAAGATTCAACCCTTTCCTCTGTCGCCCGGGAAAAACTGTCCATGATGCTGCGCTGCTTTCTTCATCCGGAACAGCCGCATGTCTTGAAACTGCAGGCATCACAGCTGCTGCTTTTTAAATTCGGAGATTCCACAAGCCGCCTGGCTGCTCTTGACTACCTTGCCTCCTACCTTGAAAACTGTAATCTTAATTATGCCGAACAGGGGAGTATTGCGACCGTTGTTGAGTCACTTCTGGCAGAAAAATATCTGGGGGGGGCGGTCCGTGATAAAGCCCGCTATCTTTTGTTTATTGCCGATCCGAAGCGGGTGAGCAGTGAAGAGGAACAGAAAGCGCTGCTCAGTTATTTGCGGGGTATTGCTGAAGGGACGGGGTTTGCCAGCCAGAATGCAGAAAAACGTGTGCTTGACGCGCTCGGCGCCTTTTCGGGAATGACGCTGCCGAATGAGAAGCTGAAGAAAGCGTCACAATATCTGGAGTTCAAGATAAAGAACCCCCAGAGTCCCGTAAACTGGAATACGATCTCAGCGGCATCCTGATAAACGGGATGCTTTTTACCGTATGAGCGAGCCCACGATCCGTCCGCCGCCAAGGACTTCATCTCCCCGGTAGAAAACCAGAGACTGGCCGGGCGTGATCGCTTTCTGCGGTTCGTTAAAGTAGACCTCGCAGACATCTCCCGCCGATAGTTTGACCCGGCAGGCCACCGGCTGGTGCCGGTAGCGGATTTTGCAGGTTGCGGCAAACTCATCCCCATCCGGAGGGATAATCCAGCTGACGGTTTCTGCCCGCAGGCCGTCTGCAAACACGTGTTCCTGCTCTCCCACCACGACTATATTTCGTTCGGCATCAATACTTGTCACATACAGCGGTTCGCACCACGCGATGCCTAACCCTTTGCGCTGGCCGATCGTGTAGCGGTGCGTGCCGTGATGGCGCCCGACGGTCTGCCCGTTCAGATGGATGATGTCGCCATCATCACCTCCGAACGACTCGTTCCCTTCCAGAAAGGCCACATAATCATCGTTCGGAATGAAGCAGACTTCCTGGCTGTCACTCTTTTCTGCGACCGGAAGGGCGAATTCACGTGCCATTCGGCGCACTTCATCCTTGCTTTCAATACAGCCGAGCGGAAACATGACCTGTTGCAACTGTTGCTGGGTCAAGGTGTAGAGAAAATAGGACTGATCCTTACGGAGGTTGTCGGCACAGCGCAGATGACAGGTGCCGTCCGGATCAACGGTTTTTCTGACGTAGTGCCCGGTAGCCAGCAGGTCGGCTCCCAGTTCCCGTGCCTTGTCGAGCAACAACCCGAATTTAATGTAGCGGTTGCAGCGCACACAGGGGTTTGGTGTGTGCCCGGCACGGTATTCTTCGACAAAGTCACCAATGATCAGCCTGCTGAAATCCGGAGCAAAGTCGGCAACATGGTGCGGAATGTCCAGGTGCGCCGCCACAACGGCGGCATCGTGGACCGCCGAGCCGATACCGCTGCTGTGCGGGGCGAAGAGGCGCATGGTGATGCCGATTACTTCGTGCCCCTGCTGTTTGAGCAGAGCCGCAGTAACGGACGAGTCTACTCCGCCACTCATGGCAACGGCGATTATGCTCATGGTTCTTCTCCTAACAAAATTCTGACCACCTGATTGGCCTGGTGATGTGCCGCAATGCCGACCCGTGGCGCCATCAGACCGTTGCCGGGGGCCGCTTCGGATACGGCATCTCCCGCCAGATACAGGCGCGACGAGACTTTCCTCGTGGAAATGCTGTTGTTCGAACCGTATCCGGCCAGGCCGGACGCTGCCACAATGCTGCTCTGCGGCATAAATTCGAGTACCGTGTTTACCAGCATTGCCTTCATGTCGGCACGGTCAAAGGCTTCAACCACGATGGTGCAATTGGAGAAAACTACCGGAATGTTCTGAGGGTCAAGCAGCAGGCAGTGGGATTCAACGGCTACATACGGATTGATGCGCTGCAGATTTTCTACCAATGCATCTACTTTATAGCGGCCGATCTGATCGATAAAATACTGCTGTCGATTGAGATTGG
This sequence comes from Geobacteraceae bacterium, assembly GCA_043743795.1. Taxonomy (GTDB): domain Bacteria; phylum Desulfobacterota; class Desulfuromonadia; order Geobacterales; family Pseudopelobacteraceae; genus JACRCG01. Next base: position 36,062 of record JAYTVV010000004.1, on the reverse strand, counting down.
ATGGCTCGACGACGTCAAAGTCCGCAATGACGATCCGACCGATTCCGACCCGCGCCAGGGCTACCGCTACTGAAGAACCAAGGCCGCCGACACCGGCAATGCCGACGGTCGCCCCCTTGAGGCGGGCATGCACGCCGGGTGTATGCCGGGCTGCCATCAGCGTTTCCAGCTCTTCCCGCGTCGGAACTTCGCCGCGCCGGATCAGAAACAGCTCGTCCCCTTCGTTCAGGGGCGTTGCCGCCGGGGCCGGAAAACCGTTCAGGATCAGCACGTCCGCCCCCGCTTTGTGAAGCTCTGCAGCAGCTCCAACGGTCAGGTCATTTTTGATTTCAACAGCTATTTCGTTGATCCGGATTTTCACGCTCTACCCGATTGCCTGCTGGAGGTCAGCGATCAGGTCATCCGGGTCTTCCAGGCCGACCGAGAGTCGCACCAGCGTGTCGGTGATCCCTTTGCGCTCCCGCTCTTCTTTCGGTACCGAGGCGTGGGACATTTTTGCCGGATAGGAGATGATGCTTTCAACGCCCCCCAGGCTGACGGCAAAAGCCGCCAGATGCGAATTTTCCAGGAGTCGTTTGGTCGTTTCGTAGCTGTCAAGTTCAAAGGAAAAGACCGCCCCCGGGCCATCCGCCTGGGCATTATGAACGGCGTGCCCCGGATGTTCGGGTAGTCCCGGATAATGGACGGCGGTAATGCGCGGATGCTGTTTCAGCCAGGATACGATTTTGAGGGTGTTCTGCTGGCTCTGATCCATTCTGACCTTCAGGGTTTTAACGCCGCGCTGGGTCAGGAACGAATCCTGCGGCCCGAGACCGGTGCCAAAGGCATTCTGGATATAGCGTATGCGGTGTCCCAGCTCAGCGTCTTTGACGACTGCGAAGCCGCACAGGACATCGCTGTGGCCGTTGATGAATTTGGTGCCGCTGTGCAGGACGATATCACAGCCGAGTTCCAGCGGGCGCTGCAGATAGGGGGTCATGAAGGTGTTGTCCACCAGGGTGATGATGCCGTGCCGACGGGCTATTGCTGCGGCACCGCGCAGATCAGTGACTTTCAGGAGCGGGTTTGACGGTGTTTCCAGGTAGATGCCCTTCGTCTCGGGGCGGATGGCCGCTTCAATGGCAGACAGGTCGGTGGCATCGACAAACGTGGCGGTGATTCCCATCCGGCTGAAGATGGTTGAAATGACCCGGTAGGCACCGCCATACACGTCGTCACAGACGACCAGATGATCACCGGGGGAGAATATCATCAGTGTAGTGGAGATGGCGGCCATGCCGGAGGCAAAGGCGAGGCAGCGTGTGCCGCTTTCCAGCACGGCAATGGTATCTTCCAGCGCTTCGCGGGTCGGGTTGTCGCCGCGAGCGTAGTCATATTTACTGAAATGATCGACCGAGGTCTGGCGATAGGTTGATATCTGGTAGATCGGTATTCCGAGGGCGCCGGTCTGCTGGTCAATCGTCGGCCCACCGTGGATCAGTTTGGTTGCAAGTTTCATGGGTGTCACTCCTTATTCTTCCAGCGCCTGGCGCAGATCTTCAATCAGGTCGTCACAGTCTTCAATCCCCACCGACAGCCGCAGCAGTACATTGTTAATCCCCAGTCTGGCACGCAGTTCAGGCGGGATGTCCGCGTGGGTCTGTACCTCCGGGAAGGTTATCAGGCTTTCGACTCCACCGAGGCTTTCGGCAAATGAAATCAGACGTGTCTTCAAAAGAATCTGTTCGACCAGCGCGTGGTTGTCAACCTCAAAAGCAATCATGGCGCAAAAGCCGCCGGCATCCCGCTTCATCAACTCATGATCGGGATGGTCGGCAAGACCGGGGTAGTACACTTTTGTTATGCGGGGGTGTGCGGCCAGCCAGTGTGCAATCCGTCCGGCATTTTCCTGCTGGCGATCCATCCTGATCGTCAGGGTTTTGATGCCGCGGGTCGTCAGCCAGGCATCCTGGGGCCCCAGAACGGCGCCTACTGAATTCTGGTGAAAGTACACCTGCTCCGCCAGAATCGGGTCTTTTACGGTAACCAGTCCGGCCACGGTATCGTTGTGTCCGGCCAGATATTTAGTCGCGCTGTAGACGGCAATGTCAGCACCCAGGTCGAGCGGACGCAGCAGATAGGGCGTTAGAAAGGTGTTGTCGGCGATCAGCAGCAGATCATTCTCTTTGCACACGGCGGAAATGGCTTTCAGGTCGGCGAATTTAAGCAGTGGATTGGTGAGCGTTTCGACGAAAACCGCTTTGGTGGCAGGAAGGAGTGCTGAACGTATCGCCTCTGTATCTGTTGTGTCCACATAGCTGAAGGAAAGGCCGTATTGGCTGAAAATCCTGTCAAACAGGCGACAGGTGCCGCCGTACAGATCTTCCGTTACGATCAGGTGGTCGCCTGACTTGAACAGCAGCAGCAGGTTGGTGATGGCTGCCATGCCGGATGAATAGGCAAAGCCGCGGGCCGCACCGTCCAGTCGTGCGATACCGTCTTCCAATGCCTGACGGGTCGGATTGCCCGAGCGGCTGTAGTCATAGCCGGTGCTTTGACCGAGCCCCGGATGCCGGAATGTGGCGGTCTGATAAATGGGAACGGTGACCGCTCCGGTACGTGTATCCCATTCAAGCCCGATCTGTACTGCCTGAGTTGCGATGTTCATGGTGTCCTCCAAAACAGGTAATCCCCTTCCGGGGTGCGGAAGAGGATCTTTTGGATGGCGCTCTTCCTTATCTCCCGAAACCGTTGCGGTTTCGCTGGATTTGGCACCTTGCCCGTTAAGGCTGGTTGCCGCGACATCACTGGGCCAGTCCCTCAGTCGCTCTTGATAAGTACATATGTGAATTGACTTGTAACAATTATACATTGTTATTGTCAATATTAAATTTTAATTGCTGATCGTATTACGGTAAAATATGTGCCTATTGTCTGGCAAGCTACGCCGGACCTAACGTATCCTCCCGTGCTGCGATATGCCGGCTGGCAGTTGACTGGGTGATACAGGCCGTATCTGCTCCTTTCGATAAACTGCCTGAGGTGGCAATCGCCACAAAAAATTCAAGTGTTTTAAATATTCATCTGCACTCACTATTGGTAAAATGAATTTTACATATCGATTATATCGATTATATCGATTTGACATTTTTGTCCATCCATACGACACTGACCAACTACTAAATATTTGGTTTTGTTTACAATATGTTTCCCGGTCAGTGGCAAAAACGGTAGTATCTGTTCCGAATAACGGGAATATATTCCTGATTATTCAGAAAAAATACCACGCCCCGTCATGGTCCGAAGCATCACGTATCAACAGTACCGGGTATCACATGAAAAGGAGAATGACAGATGGGGTGGAATGAATTGAAGAGAATAGTGACCGTCATGCTGATAGCGACATTCCTGGCGGGGTGCGGTAGCAGTGTCGCTGATAAGAATGTGGCGGCACCAGCAACGGCATTTCCAAAAACCGGAGTACTGATTTCACCTGAATGGGTTAAGTCCCTGATTGATTATCACAAGCCTGGCAGCGCCTCGGCCGCTCCGGCAGAGTATAACTATGATCGCAGCCACAAGTATCTGATCTTTGAAACCCAGTGGGGAACATTTGCCGATGCGGATGCCGGGTGGGCGGACAATACGTATCGGCTTGGGCATATTCCGGGCGCTATTCACTCCAACTCAGATACTTACGAAAACGGTTTTCCCCGTTGGTTTCTGCTGCCGGATAACGAATTAAAAACTGCTGCCGGCAGCATGGGCATTACTCCCGATACAACCGTCGTCGTCTACAGTAACAGCCCCATCTTTGCTGCCCGTCTCTGGTGGATTTTGAAATATATCGGCGTCACCGATGTACGTTTCATGAATGGCGGTGTTAATCAATGGGTCGCAAGCGGAAACGCAGCGGAGACTATCATTAATAATCCGGTCGCTACGACGTATACCGGCACTGTCAACCCTGCGTTTATCGCAACGACACCGTATGTGGAAGCACATTACACCGACAGCACGAAACAGCTTGTCGATGTTCGTACCGGCAGCGAATATGTCGGTTTGATCAGCGGTTATGGCTATCTGGTGAATAAGGGGCGAATTCCAAACGCCATATGGGGGTACAACGCTGACGATTCTTCAAAACATTACAGCAATAGCGATGGCACACTCCGCAGTTATGAAGATATAAAATCGATGTGGAGCAGCCTTGGTGTCACGCTTGACAAGGAAACCATCTTTTACTGCGGTGGCGGTTATCGCTCCAGCTTGTCTTTCTTTTATGCGTATCTCATGGGCTATACCAACATACGTAACTACACGAACGGCTGGTCTGAATGGAGCACCACCTATACTGAAGATGCAGCGTATGTCAAAGATCCGGCTATTCCGGGGAGTACCGACGGCTGGCGTCAGAGTTTGTCAGGGCGTGCTGTTGCCACAGGCGGTTTGTAAACCGGGGAATCACCACTCAATCAGCTGTATGTCGTAACCGGGAAGGCGCCATTTATACTGGCGCCTTCCCGCTATCAACCTGTAATTCCAATTCCAAATCAAAGCGTCTTCTTCGTTGGCTCGTCCTCAGCTCCTCAACATACTGACGGGTATGCTTTCGTCGCTTCGACCCTCGCCGCCTTGAATCCATCTTTGATTTGAAATTGGTATAAGGAGCAGTATGAAAGTACATTATTTACAATCACTGGCAGTAACCGTACTTCTTGTCGCCTCAGCCACGGCAAGTTTTGCCGGTGCCTGGACCGCACCAAAAGGCGCTTTCTATGACAAGGCTGCCTTCAACTACTATTATTCTCATGAATCATTTGACACCTCCGGTGTCCGCAGGGGAACGCCCAATAATGGCACCTTTACCGACTACAACTTCAGCAACTACTTTGAGTACGGACTCCTTGACAACCTTACGGTCGTTAACTCGCTGACCTATAAATGGCTGGAGAATGAGGATAACAGTCAGCGCACCAAAGGATACGGACTTGGCGACGCAGACCTTGGCGTGCGTTACAAGCTGCTGGATCACGGGACGTTCGGCATCATCTCATCCCAGGTGCTGGTCAAGATTCCGGGGCCGTATGACCGTAAAGATGTTCTTCCGCTTGGCAATGGTCAGGTTGATACTGAACTGCGCCTTCAGTACGGTCGTTCGCTGTATCCACTGATTCCCGGGTATGGCAACGTCGAGATCGGGTATCGCTGGCGGGCGGAAGATCCTTCCGATGAAATCCGCTATCTTGCTGAATTCGGGGTGGATGTCACCAAAGCATTTTATACCCGCGCCAAGCTGGATGGTATTTTGAGTGTTAACAACGGTAAAAAACGTGATACCAGCGGCAACCCGACCACCACCAACAACTTTGACCTGGGCAGGCTGGATCTGACGGTCGGCTACAAGGCCGCTCCCGGCTGGGGCGTAGAAGCGTCATATGTCCCATCTGTTTTTGGCCAGAACACTGCTGCCGGTGCCACCTATACCCTGGCTTTTTATCTCAAAACTCCATAGGGGTTTATCATGAATCCTGCGATTGCTCTGATTATCCCGGCGAAAAATGAAGAGCTGTCCCTGCCGGGAGTGCTCAGCACGGTGCCATCCATGATTACGCGGATCGTGGTGGTTGACAACGGTTCGACCGATGGTACGGCCCGGATCGCCGCAGCGTATGGGGCTACCGTCGTTTCAGAGCCGGTGGCCGGCTACGGCAGGGCCTGCCTGGCAGGGCTTGCTGCATTGCGCGGTGATCCGCCGGATATTGTCGCGTTTGTTGATGCCGACGGCAGTGACGAGTTGGCGTGTCTGCCGGTATTGATCGCCCCCGTTGTTGCGGGAGAGCAGGATTTTGTCCTGGGGGAGCGCATTCCGGTGGAACACATGGCACTCAGTTTTCAGCAGCGCTTCGGTCATCTGCTCGCTACCGGATTGATCAGGCTGATCTGGAAACATCACTATCATGATCTGGGGCCGATGCGGGTGATCAGCTGGGCCTCACTGGAACGTCTGGCTATGGCTGACCAGGACTTCGGCTGGACGGTGGAAATGCAGGTGCGGGCCGTCAGACACGGCCTGGAAATTCAGGAAATACGGGTTCCGTATCGTCGGAGGAGTGCAGGGAAATCCAAGATCAGCCGGACCTTGTCCGGTACATTCAAGGCAGGAACCACGATTTTATGGACCATCGGACGGGAGTTGGCGCACGAGCTGCGCCAGCACAAACATCCGGGAGAGGTGACAGATGCCGGTGTCACCGCCGGGTTGGCACCGTAACGGGAGAACGCTCATGCAGCAACTGATAGAGCTATTCATACAGAACAAAAAAACAGACATACCTCGACTCGTTGCCCTGATGCTGAGAGTCGGAACTATAATCGTTTTACTCGCATCGGTCAGCAGTGCGGCCGATCTTGGCCTGATCGAAGCAGCAGCCCTGAATAATAATCCCAAAAAGTGGGTCATCCTTGATTCCCGTCCCAGGAGCGAATGGGAAGCAGGGCATATCCCGGGCGCAATCCCGTTCTTCTGGGAAAGCTATACCCGTACCGACGCCGCAGGGGTAAAATACAGCTCATTGCCGCCGCAGGAGTTGGCTGTGGCTTTTGCAAAACTCGGGATTGATGAAAAAATAGCTCTGGTTGTGTATGGGGACGCTGACAAAAGCTGGGGAAGCGAAGGATATGCGGCCTGGCTGCTCACGTGGCTTGGGCACAAGGGGCCTGTCCGGCTGCTGAACGGTGGTATCCAGTCCTGGCGAACACAGCATCTGCCTGTGACGAAAGGTCAGGAAAAACCAGCTGCCGCCAAAGTACGTTACCAGCTTGATCTTACATCCACCTATAGTGTCTCAACAGAAGATATCCAGAGGGGAAAGGAGCGATATACTCTAATCGACACCCGCTCAATGTTTGAATGGATCAGGGGCAGGATTCCCGGCGCTATCCATATCCCGTGGGAGGAATTTTATACCGGCACGGATCGTCATCCGCTACCGCCAGCAGAGCTTGCAAAGCTGTTTGCCAGACATGGTGTCGATACCTCAAAGCCGGTAGTGTATTACTGTCTTGGCGGTGTGCGCTCAGCATATGCCTGGGTGACGCACCAGCTTGCCGGGCTTCCTGACGCAAAAAACTATAAAGGAAGCTGGGCAGCATGGGAAAAGCGTTCGGGACAATGATCCGGTCTGTGTATCGAAACAGGCGCGTACTTATTATCGCAGTGCTGCTCTCTGCGTTCTCAATGACGGTATGCGGTGCTGACGTCGGCACAAAGAAGCTGCTGCTGTTTGCCAAGAATCCTGCCACTTGGGTCATTGTGAAAGGTGGCGCCGCCGGAACAATGATCTATCGCGAAACGACCGGTGCTTTTTCTCTGACTGCCGTCGGGTTGGCGCCGCGCTCCTTCTATGCCGTGATCAGGCCTGACGAAGCTGCACACAGGGCGGAAATCTTGTCCAGAGGTATGAGTGACGGTCTGGGGCGGCTGGTGTTGGCCGGTACCTGGCACAATTGGGCCGGAAAGTTCTGGGTGGTGTCCGGAGATGATGTGACGGGTAGGGTGGGTGAAGCCGGTACGCTCAAAGCATGGCGCCCTGACCGATATCTGTTTGAGGAAAAACCGCTCGGCATCGCCTGTGGGTGCCCTGAAACGGAGGAGCCGGAATGAAGGCAACACACGGCTCCGCTCCGGAATCATAATGGTACAGATCCTCACCTTCCTCCATTTTGCGGCTCTGCTCGGGTTGTGTCTGTATGGCCTGCACCGGCTCTGGCTGATTCGCTGTCTGTGTTTGCCACGCAGTCCGGTGCACGGTTCGGTGCAACAAGAGCCTGATCCGTATAACGATTCGGAAGAGTACCCGGTTGTTACCGTTCAGCTCCCCCTGTATAACGAACGTTTTGTCGTGAAGCGGCTGCTGGATGCGGTCGCCCGGCTTGATTGGCCTTTGGAACGGCTGGAAATTCAGGTGTTGGACGATTCCGATGACGATACGGTGGCTCTTGTTGACGAACGGGTCATCTGGTGGCGACAACAGGGCGTTGCCATGATTGTCGTGAGGCGGGGGGCTCGTACAGGTTACAAGGCCGGGGCGCTGGCCAATGGTCTTGCCCGGGCAGGGGGAGAGTTTATTGCCGTTTTCGATGCCGATTTTATCCCGCAGCCAGGTTTTCTGCGCGACACCATGCCGTGGCTCCGGAATGCGGCGGTCGGCATGGTGCAGACCCGCTGGAGTTTCTGTAACGCCGATTATTCCTGGTTCACCGGAGTTCAGTCGCTGCTGCTGGGGCCTCATTTCAGTATCGAACACCGCGTGCGGTATCAGCAGGGCCTGTTCTTTAACTTCAATGGTACTGCCGGGGTCTGGCGTCGCACCGCCATTGATTCTGCCGGAGGATGGCAGTCAGATACCGTCACCGAAGATCTTGACCTGAGTTATCGCGCCCAGTTGGCCGGGTGGCGCTTTGTCTATCGAGAAGCATGCCAGGTGCCGTCAGAATTGCCGGTGACCATGGCAGCACTGCGCAGCCAGCAGCAGCGCTGGGCCAAGGGGTCCATTCAGACCGCCCGCAAGATACTGCCCCGTCTGCTGGCAGGGGAACAGCCGCTCGCCGTCAAAATTGAAGCGGTGGCACACCTGTTGGCCAATGTTTACTGGCTGTTGGGGATGATTGTCATGCTGACCCTCTATCCGGCAATCACCTGGCGGGTCGGTATCGGTATGCATCAGGTGCTGCGGGTTGATCTGCCGCTCTTTCTTGCCACCAGCGGTGCGATCATGGGCTACTTTATGCTCTACACCATCCGCAGCGGCTCACGGAATTACCGTCATGTACTGCTGCTTCCGGCACTGACTGTCGGCCTCGCTCCCAGTATCTCGCTTGCTGTGCTCACGGGGCTGTTCAGCTCCGGCGGCACGTTTGAGCGGACACCGAAGTTCGGGGTACTGGGGCGGGAGCGGATACCGGGTCTGGCGTTTCTCTATCAGCAGAAAAACTTCCCCTATATACTCATGAACAGCCTGTTGTTCCTTTATTGTCTGCTGCCGCTGTTCTTCGCCTGGCAACGGGAAACCTGGCTCGCCGTACCACTCTTTCTGCTCTTTCCGTTCGGTTTTGCTCTAGTGCTTGCCAAAGATGTTGGTGAGTCACTGCCGGCACGACACGCAAACAAAAAATCAATTATCCTGCCACTTCCCGATTCTTTCTGAAACAGCTACTCACCAGAAACGCCGTCACCGGTGCCCAAAATACCGCCGCCGTAACGTACGGGTTTTCAAACCATTGTCCCAGGATAAAATAAGGAATTTGCACCCGGTAGGTCAGGAACACCGCCCAGCAGAGTACCAGTCCTGCCGGTCCCGCGCAGAAGGGGAGGAATGCAGCCAGAGAGAGTGCGTACCATGGCTGCAGGGTGGGGGTGAGCAGCAGGAATAGTATGGCCGTTGTGTAGCAGGCCTGCACTATTTCGCGAGCCTTTGCTGCCTCTGTCGTTTCGGGGGAGATTCGGGCATATGTGCGAATCAGTACTCCGGCTGCTGTCGCACAAAACGTGGCAGACAGTATCAGGCGTGCAATAGTACCTGATCCGGTGATGCTGCGCAGGATTGAAAAGGCGTAGCCGGCAAACTCCCAGTTGCGAGCGTAGGCGTTGAGGCTGGTGAATATATTGCTCAACTGCGGCAGAAATATCACCACCACAGCCGCCAAAGTCGTTACAAAGCCGGCAGCAAAGTACCGGCGCTTTCCCCGGGGCACCAGTAGAAACAGCAGCGGCACCAGTGCAAACGGAAACAGTTTCACCATGCCGGCGCATGCAAGCAGGGCTCCGGATAAACCATACACCCGGCTTCGCTGCTTCGTATCACAGGTATATCCTGCCAAGAGCAATGCCAGCGCCCCAATGACCATAGTCATTCCCGCGCCGTCTACATGCCCGGAAGCGGCAATCTCCACTACCGGTAACGGATTCCACGCATACAGAACTGCCCGCGATACCGGCATGTCAAGCCGCCGCAGCACATTGATTATGAGTGCACACAGTAGGAGATCAACCATCAGCAGCAGGGCTTTCAGGCCGGTTATACTGCCGCCGAAGAGTGTTCCTGCGGCAAACACCAACTGGGCCGCGGGAGGGTAAATAGTGATATACCCGGGATGGTTGATCTGTGCATGTACAGCCGCCAGCTCCGGGGGCGGTCGTACGGCGGCTGGTGCCAGCGCATAGGGATTGCTGCCTCGCAGCGTTGTACTGCCATCCCAGAGATAACGGTACATGTCATCGGAGAGTTGTGGCGGAGAGAATAAAAACATCAGGCGCAGTACAAGGGCAAGCGCAAGAACAAACCACGCAGACCAGTTGATGCATTGTCGTTCGCCGCAATACAGGACACTCGTGAGAACGGTGCTCATTGCGGCAGTACTTCCGACGAGCAGCGGGATGGCCGTACGAAGTTCTTGTGTGCTCGCCAGAGCCAGGGCTGCCGCAATGAGTATACCCACCAGACAGAAAGAAAAAGCTTTTTGGCTTGGATGGTTTTTTGTCGGATTTTTGATCATAATTGTTGCGAACAGCGATCCGTGAAAATCAAATCCTGCTGCCGTCCTGAACAGCAAGAGTTACGGTCCGAAGCGGATCGACTGCAGCGCATCACGCACTAGCCACTCCAGCTCCCCGCTCCACAGTTCATTGCTGCTCTGCGTCAGATTCCGGTTCCCCCGTCATCAGTCACCCGGTTCCCGGAGTGCAAGTTCCGTTTGAAAACCAAAATGCTAACCCCCTCCGCCGTCCGGTCGAATTCAAATGACAATGTGTGTTCATAGGCCATGGCAGCTACGGAGTGCAGTTGCCACACATCCCGTAGCCGCAACAGAACCCGGTTCCCCTTGCCAAGATGTTCGAGAAAGCTGGGCGATACTTTGAATTCAAGTACCTCATCTTCTGTTGAGAGGTCTACGACGCTTACGCCCCCGCCGCTGATGGAAGCTTCGCTCAGGCTGATACAGCTGACCGCGCCGGATAATTCCGGAGGAGTCCTTCCCGACTGTGCCCATTGCAGCTCAAGAGGAGCTGCCGCGAGCACCATGCCGGCGGCAACGGTAGCGTTGGTGAAGCGGTCGATCAGGATGAAGCTGCCGGTATGACGGTTCTGCCGGTAGGGATCAAACGAGATCGGACGGTCAAGCTCCAGGCGGACTACTCCGATTTCGTTCAACCCCAGTGTCGGCACCTGTTTTTGCTCAAGAGTGTTGACGTCAACAGCGTATTGCACCGCTGTTACCCGGCCGGGAGTGACTGCTGCAGCTGTTTTAACAAGGTAGATCTGTCCCGGTTGCAGCGGTTCGTCATGCATCCAGACAAGATGGGCTTCAGGATGACGGGCATGGATCGGCGGGGCATCAGGTGCCGAAAGCATGTCGCCACGGCTGATATCGACTTCATCCGCCAGCGTCAGGGTAATCGACTGGCCGGCAACCGCTTCTGGCAGATCGCCGTTCATGGTGACAATCCGGGTTACCCGGCTGGTGCGACCGCTTGAGGCTACCAGTAGTTCGTCGCCGGGACGGATAACGCCTGAGGCGACCGTGCCGCAGAAACCACGGAAGTCGAGGTGAGGGCGGTTCACCCACTGCACCGGCATGCGGAATGGTTTCTCCCGATCCTCTCCTGCTATCTGCACGTTCTCCAGGTAGTTCATCAGGGTTGGGCCTGTGTACCAGGGGGTGTTGGCGCTTGGTTCGATCATGTTGTCGCCGCCGAGGGCGGAGAGCGGTATGGCGGTGATCTCGCCAAAGCCGAGGGGGGCGGCAAATTGCTCGTAGTCGCTCCGGATCGCCTCGAACTGCTGCTGGTTGAAATCGATCAGATCCATTTTGTTCACCGCCAGCACGATATGGCGGATGCCGACAAGGGAAACAAGAAAGCTGTGTCTTCGTGTCTGGGTCAGGAGCCCCTTGCGGGCATCCACGAGAATGATCGCCACCTGGGCTGTAGAGGCTCCGGTAATCATATTGCGGGTATACTGCTCGTGGCCGGGGGTATCGGCGACGATGAATTTGCGCTTTTCGGTTGAAAAGTAGCGGTAGGCCACGTCGATGGTGATTCCCTGTTCGCGCTCCGCCTGCAATCCGTCCAGTAGCAGAGCGTAGTCGATGGCGCCACCCTGGGTGCCGACCTTTTTGCTGTCCGCTTCCAACGATGCCAGCTGGTCTTCGAACACCATCTTGGAATCCCACAACAGTCGTCCGATCAGGGTGCTTTTGCCGTCATCGACACTGCCGCAGGTGATGAAGCGGAGCATGGTTTTTTCTTCGTGGCTTTTAAGGTCCGCGAGGATATCGTTTTCTATTAAATCTGATTGGTGTGCCATATATGTCTCTCTTTTCTAGAACGAAAAAGTGGCGTTCTGCTAGAAATATCCTTCCTGTTTCTTCTTCTCCATCGACCCCGCCGAGTCATGGTCGATCAGGCGTCCCTGCCGTTCCGACGTTTTGGTCAGCAGCATCTCCTGAATGATTTCGGGCAACGTGGCGGCTTCCGATTCGACGGCGGCAGTCAGCGGATAGCAGCCGAGAGTGCGGAAACGGACTGATTTGTACTCCACCTTCTCACCCGGTTTCAGCTCCAGTCGGTCATCATCCACCATGATCAGCATGCCGTCTCGCTCCACAACCGGCCTGACGGCGGCATAGTAGAGCGGCACGATCGGGATGTTCTCCAGGTGGATATACTGCCAGACATCCAACTCGGTCCAGTTGGAGATCGGGAAGACACGGATGCTTTCCCCCGGCTTGATGCGGGTATTGTAGAGGTTCCATAACTCCGGGCGCTGCAGCTTCGGGTCCCAGCGGTGGTTGGCGCTGCGGAAGGAAAAAATACGTTCCTTGGCGCGGGACTTTTCCTCATCCCGCCGGGCACCGCCGAAGGCGGCATCAAACTTGTAGCGGTCGAGCGCCTGCTTCAATCCCTCGGTTTTCATGATATCGGTATAGAGCGACGAGCCGTGGGTAAATGGTGATATTCCCTGGCGAACGCCTTCCTCATTAACATGCACTATCAGGTCAAGTCCGCATTCGGCGGCCATTTTGTCGCGGAACTCGATCATCTCACGGAACTTCCAGGTCGTGTCCACATGCATCAGGGCGAAAGGGGGCGGTGCCGGGTAAAAGGCCTTGCGGGCCAGATGCAGCATGACCGCAGAATCCTTGCCGATGGAATAGAGCATCACCGGGTTGCCGAATTCGGCCACGACTTCGCGGATGATGTGAATGCTTTCGGCTTCAAGCTGTTGCAGGTGGGTCAGGTTCAGGCTCATATAGTTACCTCATGGTATGCAAAATCTTTTTATTTAACAGGGATGAAAGGGATACAGGGGATAAGATCGAAATCAACACCCTTTGGAATTAATTTTTTTTATCCTGTTCATCCCCTTTATCCCTGTTAAAAATGCTTCTTGGTTTTAGTTTCTCAATCATGCGGTTCAACGCCGGTGCAGCCCGCATTCCTTGTTCTCCGGGTTTTCCCACCACCACCGCCCTGCCCGGGCATCTTCGCCCGGTTGCACCGCTCTGGTACAGGGGGCACAGCCGATGGAACGGTATCCCTGACTGTAGAGACGGTTCTTCGGCAGTCGCTGTTCTTCGCTGTAGCCGAGCAGCTGTTCTTCGCTCCAGTCGATGAGCGGGTTGATCTTGAGAATGCCGCCGTTCAACTCGTCCCGTTCCACGGCCCTCAGATCGCTGCGGGTGACGCTCTGCTCGCGGCGCATGCCGGTTACCCACCCTGTCAGCTCCTTCAACGCCCGTGCGAGTGGTTCCACCTTGCGGATGCCGCAGCATGCATGGCGTTTCTCCAGGGATTCGCGGAAGGAGAACAGTCCTTCAGCGCTTTCCAGCTGCTCCACATCTTCATGGCGGGGGAAATACCAGTTAATCTTTAGTCGATAGCGTTCCACCAGGGCATCGGCCACTTCGTAGGTTTCTTCGTTCAGCCGGCCGGTATCGAGGGCAAAGACCCCCAGATTGAGACCGGCTTTGTGGGCGATATCGATGATCGCCACATCCTCCAGTGAAAAGGAGCAGGCCAGGGAAACCGGGCCGGCCGCTGCTTCGATGCCGGCCCGCAGGATCTCTTGCGGAGTAGTGTCCGGTGCAATTTCCGGAATGGGTATAGTCATGGTGTCTCCCCTTACCACTTACAGTTTAAGTCCGATCAATGGCCATACAAAGAGTACCGAAGCCAGGAACAGCAACCAGGAAACCGACATGATCAGGGCGCCGGGCAGGATGATCTCGCGGCTCGTAAGATGCCCGGAACCATAGACGATTGCCGTGGCCGGAGTTCCCATGGGGAGGCAGTACGCCAACCCGGCCGGCAGGGCGATGGCCAGCGTTATGATTTTCGGATCAATCCCGAGTCCCTGGGCAAGTCCCAGTCCGACCGGCATCAGGATCGCGACCACCGCCGCATGGCTGATGCACTCGGTCAGAATGATCGCGACGAAAGATATAACCGCGACAACAGCAAACGGACCCGGCGAAAAGGCGCCAAGCCCTTTCTTGACGATCCAGAGCGCGGCCCCGGTTTTTTCGAGGGCGCTGGCGAGGGCGATGGAACCGCCGTACATAAGGATGATACCCCAGTTGACGTATTCCTCGATTTTTTCCCAGGATACGACCCGGAAGGTGAACAGGGCTGCCGTGGCCAGCAGGGCGATATTCGCCAGTCCCAGTTCCCTGCCGTACACCATCCAGGCTCCGATGGTCAGGATCATGACGACCGCGGTAATGATTTCGTTGGCTCCCGGCTTGCCGATCTCCAGCCGTTTGCGGTTGAGCTGTCGCAACCCACTCCCGACATCAACGATGTCGATCGGAAAGAAGTGCTCCAGAACAAGAAAGCCGATCACCAGAAGCGGTATGACAATAGTGATGGAGGCCAGAGTCCAGTCCATAAACGAAAATTCCAGCCCGCTGTTTTCCCGCAGCATTTGCACGGCCAGCGGTGCCCGTGCGCCTCCCAGAAATGTGGCGATGCCGCCGATGATGCAGCCCCAGGCGATCGACATATACAGAAGGCGCGAATAACTGCTTTTGCCGGCTTTGAGTGAGAGGCTGTCGGTGATCTCCGCAACTACCGGAAACAGCATGGCTGCCACGGCATGTTCGCTCATGCAGAATGAGAGGCCGGCGGCCAGCAGGTAGACGGTCAGCGCCAGGCGCCGGGGGGTTCTGCCGAAGCGGGCCAGCATGGAACGGGCCAGGCGGGCGGACAACCCGGTGCCGGTCATGGCGGCCGCCAGGATAAAGGCACCGAGGATGAAAAATACCGCCTCGTTGCCAAAAAGCGCGTAGGTCTGCTTGGCCGGGAGAATTCCGGTCAACGGCAGCATCACCATGGACAGCAGCGCAGTGACCGCAATCGGCAGCAGTCCCGACACCCACAGTATAATCGTAACGCCGAACAGTACCAGCGAGTGATACCCGGCGGCAGTAAGCCCGGCCGGAGGCGTCAGTTGAAATGCAATCACTGCGACCAGCGTCAGACCGGCCAGCAGTTGATAGCGGAGGGTTCGGTCCATTACGATCAGCCAGATCGGGCGGGTGTCAATCTTCAATGGTTTGTCGAACGATATCTGATCCATTTACAGCCCCGCTGACTCGAATGATGCTTCGGCGCCGCTTGTCCGGAGGTGGCGGCGCAGGTCTGAGGTCGCCATGATCCTGCGATCCTGTAATTTGTCGATGGCATCCCGCAGAAAGCCGGAGGATGTACTGAATTCGAATGGTGTTGTCAGGCGCAGAAGCGGCATGATCGGTTTGAGCGGCACCCGGTGGCGGTGCCATTCGGTGGCCAGGTAGAGAAAAAGATCACCGGTTTCTGCCGGATTCCAGCTGTCCGTTTTTTTCGTAAGCACGAGCAGTGGTATGACTCCGCGGTCCAGCAGTTCGTGGATTGCACCTCGCACTTTTTCCGGTGCCGTACCGTCGGCCCAGACCGTTGAAGTGATCGACCAGCGGGTGAAGACGCTCGCTGCGGCGCTGAATGTTTCCCGCCACATCTCTCCGGCACCGGCAGGGTACACGCCGTAAGCCTGGCGGGGAATATCCAGTACATCGAGTCCGGCCAGGTACACCTGCTCAACCCGGGATGCGGAGAGTGGGTAGCCGATTTGCCCCATCAGCCGGATTGAAAAATTGCGCTTGATCTGGCGCACCATGTCAAGATTGTGCTCGAACGCATCGGCATCGCCGAAAGTGACATGAAACAAATCGGTGGATTCCAGGCAGTAACTTTCGTACATGGTTTCAAGGGTGCTGTAGACCGGCAGGTTTCCGCCGATAAAAAAGACCCGCCCGTCGCGTCGCAGATCCGCAGGGTTTGCGTAATTGTGGTGAGTATCGTGCAGGATATTCAGCCTCTGTGAATCGATAACATGAATCATGGCGTTACCCGATGTCTCTCACTTTGCAACACAATTCATCCAGGGAGAGGGAACGCTCTACAGCGGTTCCCAATCCCGCATCATCCCGGCGGTACAGATCAAAGCGGGGAGTACGTTTGTCGTCTGCTCCCTTCACCAGGGTTGAACTGACAATCCCGACATCGGCCAACTGTGGCTGGGTGCAGGAGTTGGGGCACCCGGAAATTGCCCAGCTCAGCTGTCGTCCCTGCGCGCCGATCTGCGCAAGAAGTTCACGGGCCACGTCACGTGTTGCCGTTAGCCCCATCAGACATTCATGGTTTCCGGGGCAGACGCGCAGTGTGGGGGTGAGGCCTTCGGCTATCAGGCCGGTTGCCTGCTGCAGCGTCTTCAGCTCCACAGCGACATCGGCACCGGGTGCTACCAATAGCGCGATATCCTGATCAGCGGTGACCATCAGCGCTCCGTCGGCGTGATGATCGGCCCTGTCTGCAATGACGATAAGCTGCTTCGCTGTCAATGTACCGGCAAACACCGGCAGCTCCAGGCGCTGCTGCCCGTCTGTCGCTGTAATAAAGTGCTCCGGGAGACCGCTGATAACCGGAATCTCTTCGCTGAACGATGCTTCGGCTTCGATCAGTTGGCGGAGCTTCGCTTCGCCAAATTCTTTAGCGAGAAACTTGAGGCGTTTCGGCGGCGGTGCATGGGCAGCGTAGACCCGGATAATTGACTCAATGACCGGAATGATCCGCTCTTCTGCAACATCCTCGGTCAACAGGAATCCGGGTTGAGGCTCCCGGCCCAGTCCACCTGCAATCCAGACGTCATAGTGTGCTTTACCATCTTCAAGCCGCGCCAGCACGAGCCCCACGTCCTGGATCAGGTGTCTGCCGCCGACCACACCGGCCTCGATGCCGATCTTGAACTTTTTCGGCAGGCGCTCGAAGCGCGGGTTGCCGGTGAAGTGGCGCTGCAGGCGCCGGGCAAGTGTTTCGAGGACGGGAAACCCTTGAGCTCCCTGACTACCGCAGGTAATGCCGCGGACGGCTCCGCCGCAGGCGCCGCGCGACGTTAATCCCGCCATGGCCAGTTCGCGCTTGACCTGTGGAAGGTTTTCTTCCTTCAGCCAGTGGATTTCCATGCTGCCGCGGGTCGTCAGGTGAATCGTCCCCTGTCCGAAACGTGTGGAGACTGTGGCAACCGTGCGAGCCTGGCCGGCAGATATGACCCCTGCCGGCAGCTTGACCCGCTGCATATAGAAGCCTTCCTGGCGTTGTTTATAGATGCCGTCGAGGCGGTATTCAGAACCGGCTGTGCTCATTGCTTAAATCCCCTCAAATAATGCGGTTGAAAGATACCGTTCAGCTCCGTCCGGGAGAATGACGACGATGGTTTTGCCGGCAAATTCATCCAGTTGTCCCAGTCGTACCGCTGCGGCAACCGCTGCGCCGCAGGAGATACCGACCAACAGCCCTTCTTCTTTTGCCATGCGCTTGGCAAATTCAATTGCATCGGCGCTGTCCACCTGTTCGACACGGTCAATAACGGAAAGGTCCAATGTGTCGGGGATGAATCCGGCACCTATTCCCTGGATCTTATGCGGAGCCGGTTGGATCGGCTGGCCGGCCAGTTTCTGGCTGATGACGGGACTCTCTTTCGGCTCAACCGCGACGGAGATGATGTTTTTCCCCATGGTGTTTTTTATATAACGTGAAATACCGGTAATGGTGCCGCCGGTGCCGACTCCGGCAACTACAACGTCAACTGCGCCATCGGTATCATTCCAAATTTCCGGACCGGTGGTTTTTTCGTGGATCTCAGGGTTAGCCGGGTTTTTAAACTGCTGCGGCAGGAAAAATTTTTCCGGCTCTGCGGCAGCGATCTCTTCAGCCCGGGTAATAGCACCCTTCATGCCCTCGGCGCCGGGGGTCAGAATCAGATTGGCACC
Source organism: Geobacteraceae bacterium (assembly GCA_043743795.1). GTDB lineage: Bacteria > Desulfobacterota > Desulfuromonadia > Geobacterales > Pseudopelobacteraceae > JACRCG01. The sequence continues at coordinate 17,714 of JAYTVV010000004.1, read as the reverse complement.
AAGTGCGGCCAGTACCCGGCGTCGCTCGATGCTCATCGTTTCGGGCATGGTCAGAGTCAGTTTGTAACCACGGGCGGCCGCTACGTATGCCAGGGCGATGCCGGTGTTGCCGGATGTCGGCTCGATGATTTCGACCCCGGGCTTCAAGACGCCGCGTTTCTCCGCATCCCAGATCATGTTGGCGCCAATGCGGCATTTAACCGAATAGGCGGGGTTGCGTCCTTCGACTTTTGCCAGAATGGTTGCTTTTGAGGCGCCAATGATGTTGTTCAATTTCACCAGGGGGGTATTGCCGATCGACTGCGAGTTGTCTGCGTAAATTTTACTCATACGTTTTCTCCTTTTAGTTTTACCTATTCCTATAGATAAAATAGGTAATTATGACAAAACTTTAAAAAAACTGCGGTTTGTGTTGCCGGAGCGCTTTTAATACAAAATATCATTCGATTTTTCGATTATATCTACTACTTCTATAGAAAATAAAAATAGTTGTCAACGGAATTTTACATCCACAAGTTGTAACCTGCGCAGAATAAAATCCAAATATAACGTTTATATTCCGCCGATGCAGAGATACTTGACTTCAATAAACTCATCTATGCCATATCGGGAACCTTCACGTCCAATCCCGGATTCCTTCATGCCGCCGAAAGGGGCGACTTCGGTTGATATCAGGCCGGTATTTATGCCGACCATGCCGTATTCAAGCGCTTCGGCAATACGCCAGACACGGCTGATATTCCGGCTGTAAAAGTATGATGCCAAACCGAATTCAGTATCATTAGCCATCTGAATCGCTTCTGCATCGCTGTCAAACCGGAATACCGGCGCCAGCGGGCCGAAGGTCTCTTCACGGGCAACCAGCATTTCCGAAGTAACATCAGCCATAATCGTCGGCTCAAAAAAAGTGCCGCCCCGACTGTGGCGCGTACCACCACAGACAATTCGGGCTCCTTTTGCAGTTGCATCGGCGATATGCTCTTCAATCTTTTCGACTGCAGCCATGTTGATCAGTGGTCCCTGCTGGACGTCTTCAGTAAGGCCGTTACCAACCTGCATTTTAGAAACAGCAGCAGACAGCTTTTGTACAAACAGATCGTAAACACCGGACTGAACAAGCAGGCGGTTGGTGCATACGCACGTTTGACCGGTGTTGCGGTACTTTGACGCAATGGCTCCATCGACGGCTGCATCAAGATCTGCATCATCAAAAACAATAAACGGGGCATTACCGCCCAGTTCCAGTGATACTTTTTTGACCGTGGCGGCGCACTGCGCCATCAGCTGTTTGCCGATTTCAGTTGATCCGGTAAACGTCAGCTTACGGACGAGCGGATTGCCGGTCATTTCGTCACCGATTGCGGATGCTGAGCCGGTTACAACGCTGAAGACGCCGGCAGGAATTCCGGCACGTTCGCCGAGTTCCGCCAAAGCCAGTGCAGAGAAAGGGGTGGCGCTCGCAGGTTTTACAACCATTGTGCAGCCGGCGGCCAACGCCGGACCGGCCTTGCGGGTAATCATGGCGGCAGGGAAATTCCAGGGTGTGATAGCAGCGCAGACCCCTATCGGTTCTTTGATGACAATAATGCGCTTGTCTGCAGTGTGGCCGGGAACCGTGTCCCCATAGACACGTTTGCCCTCCTCGGCAAACCACTCAATAAATGAAGCTGCATATGCGATCTCACCCTTTGCTTCGGCCAGTGGCTTTCCCTGTTCAGCGGTCATTATAACGGCAAGGTCGTTCTGGTTGGCCATGATCAGATCAAACCAGCGCCTCAAAATAGTGGAGCGATCTTTGGCCGTCCTGGCTCGCCAGGCGGGGAGAGCTGCGTTTGCAGCTTCGATAGCACGGCGGGTTTCAGTCAGCCCCATTTTGGGAACCGTGCCGAGTATCTCACCCGAGGCAGGATTGGTGACCGTCAACGAGTCATTTCGATCAGCATTAGTCCAGCAGCCGGCCAGATAGCATTGCTGTTTGAGCAGGGTTGGATCTATGAGTGGCAACATGTTGGCTCCTCTCTTCTGTATGTATTGAAAAAGGCTGCCCGAATTCGAGAAGCCTTTTTAGATTGATACGAAACAATGAACTGAAAAAATCAGTGTTTGCTGCTGAAGTCGCGAAAAGAACTTTTTGGAGGAAGCTGCTTTGGCCGTTTTGGCGTTGTGGCATCCCAAATTATTTTTGACAGGCTGCGCTCAATCGGAAACATCGTAATTGCCAACAGGTACATAGCGAAGAATGCCAGTGCAAATATGAAGAGCATACCCGCAGAAACAAGAATTGCCTCCAGAATAATTGGCATATCTGCTCTCTTTAAAAAAAGTAATTAGTTAGTAATTAAGTTGAGTATACACGATGAAAATAAAATTGAAAGCGATGATTGCACGACGGGGATATTGAGTGCGGCATGAAAAAAGTGGTGCATTTTTTTTAAAATTTGGGGTATTGTTCAAAAGTTAATGAAATGCGTTTTTCTGCGTATATCAAACTTTACACACGTCTGGAGATTACATTGGCGACCACTGAAAAAAGCTTTATTACCACCGTCTGGGATTTTTTCTGCTCTCTTAAACTAACCCTTTTTCTGCTGATTTCTCTTGCTTTGACTTCGATTATCGGCACGATTCTCCCGCAAGGCGCACTGCCACCTGAATATGTTGCTACGATCAGCCCTGCCAAGCTGCAGGTATACACCACGCTCGGTTTCTTTGACATGTATCATTCCTGGTGGTTCATCGCTTTGCTGTACGTGTTTAGCTTGAATCTGGTCTCGTGCTCAATTAAGCGTCTGCCCCACGTTTTTAAATTTATCAGCGAGCCAACCCTGGTTCTGGGGGAAGGACAGCGCAATTCCTTCCCGCTTAAAAAAGAGCTGACATTTTCAGGAGCCAGTGAGAAGGCCAAAGAACGATTGACTGAATTTCTTGGTAAAGAGTTTTCCGTGCCGGTGATTACGGAACTCAATGGCGAATACCACCTTTTTGCACAGAAAACGGCGTGGTGCCGATTGGGTGTGTATGTCGTCCATTTCAGCATTTTGATCATTTTTATAGGTGCTATTATCGGATCCTTGGCCGGATATAAAGGCTTTGCTACCATTGTTGAAGGAACCAGCATCAACTCTTTTGAAAGACAAAACGGTCAGAAGATGCCGCTTGGTTTTGAAGTTCTCTGTGAAAAATTCAATGTTGAATTCTACAGCACCGGGGCACCCAAGGAATTCAGAAGTATCTTGACGATTCTGGAAAATGGCAAGCCGGTTCCCGGGTTTTCGCAAATAAAAGTTATTGTCAATGAGCCGCTGACCTACAAGGGGATTACGTTTTATCAATCCAGCTATGGCCAGGCGAGTGAAGGAAGCGAGCATTATATTTCCGTGAGGCCGCGTAACGGCGGAACACCGGAAAAAATTGCTGCTCGGGAAGGTGATGTTGTTACACTGAAGGATGGTACAACGTTCAAGATACTTGAGGCGACACAGGAAGTACGCCAGTTCGCTCCCGGGTATTCCGGTCCTGCTGCCCGCATAGAAGTGACGCCAAAGGGTGCAGCGGCACAAACGTTTATTGCGTTCAAAGATTTTCCGGATGTGAATGCTCAGCGCGGAGATGCTCTGATTTTTGGCTATGAAGGATCGAGCGCAAAACAGTACACCGGTCTGCAGGTCGCGAAAGATCCGGGTGTCTGGGTCGTCTGGCTGGGGTGTGCGCTGATGGTTCTTGGTATTGGCGTTGCATTTTTTATGTCGCATAAACGGATCTGGGTAGTTGTGTCAAAAGGGCATGCCCGCATATACGGCAATGCCAGTAAAAATCAGGCAGCATTTCAAATGCAGTTCGAAGACATTTCTGAAAAATTTCAAGAAATAAAAATCTAACGGAGGTTACCTACTTATGACCAGCTCCATGCTTTTTAACGTTACAACCTTTGCATACTTGATCTCCATGATAGTATTCTTTGCGTTCCTTGCCAGTAGAAATAAATCACTTGGATTGGCCGGAAGCTTCATCGCATACGCGGGGCTTGCTGTTCAGACTCTTGCGATAGCTTTGCGTTGGAAAGAGTCCTACGATATGGGCGTCGGACATGCGCCGATGTCAAACCTGTATGAATCAATCGTGTTCTTCTCCTGGACAATTATCCTGCTGTTTGCCTACATCGATATTCGGTATAAATATCGAATTGTTGGAGCGTTTGTTGTGCCATTCGCACTGCTTGGCATGTCGTGGGCTCAGCTCGGTATGAATACAGGTATCGAGCCTCTCGTGCCGGCATTGCAGAGTAACTGGCTGCTGTACCACGTAATAACATGTTTCCTTGGCTATGCTGCCTTTGCAGTTGCTTGTGGTATTTCAATCATGTACCTGATTAAAACAGCCGTTGAAGGTGGCGATAAGTCGGCACCGGCAGGTGGCTTAATGTCAATGTTTCCTCCTTTGAAAGTATTGGATGACCTCAACTATCGCTCAATTATGATCGGATTCCCGCTGCTGACACTTGGCATTATTACCGGTGCCGCGTGGGCCAACTATGCCTGGGGAACTTACTGGAGCTGGGACCCAAAAGAAACATGGTCGCTGATTGTTTGGTTCGTTTACGCTGCATTTCTGCATGCCCGAATCACCAAGGGCTGGGTCGGAAAACGCGCTGCCTGGCTCTCGGTTATCGGTTTTGCCGCTACCATTTTTTGCTACCTGGGCGTCAATCTGTTCCTCTCGGGGCTGCATAGCTATGGCGGTTCAAAGATGTAGTATTAGATAGCAGGAGAATGGACGGCTTGATATGAAGTATACACCCGACAAAACAGTCTCTCTTTGTGTGGCAATTCTCCTGGGAATTGCCACACTCTCTTTGATTGCCACAGAGCGCTCAGCAGAAGGTGCCGGTTTAGAAAACTGTGGATGCCACACACGCAAAGCAAACAAAAAATATGTACATGAACCCGTAAAAAATGGTGAGTGCCAATCATGCCATAAACCATCTGAGCAAAAGCACCCGAAATTCAAAAAAGAGGCGTTTTTACTGACTGATAATGGCAAGTCAGGGTTGTGTAACGAATGTCATGAACGCAAAGATACAAAAAAACACGTGCATCCACCCGTTGCCGCCGGCGATTGTCAGGATTGCCATGACCCCCACCAGAGCGACAATGCGTTTCAGCTGAAAGCCGCTGGAGCTGAAGTCTGTTACACGTGTCACGAGAAAAGCACCCTTGCCCGACCGTTCCCGCATCAGCCGATTGCAGATGGAAAGTGTGTCAGTTGTCATGATCCTCATCAGTCGGATCAGAAATATATGCTGAAATCCGAAGGCGTGAATCTTTGCTTTACCTGCCATGACAAAGCACAGTTTACGGGAAAATCGGTTCATGCACCGGTTGCCGCGGGCGATTGTAGCGCCTGCCATGCGCCGCATGGAACACAGCTGCACCACCTGTTAAAAAGCCCCGTTCCGGAGGAAATGTACCAATCGTTTGATAAATCAAACTTTACGCTGTGTTTTGGTTGTCATACTGACACCTTGGCTGACAGTCAGCGCACCGGCGTGGACACTAACTTTCGGAACGGCATGTTCAACCTCCATTACGTGCATGTCAATAAGGTCGTTAAAGGGCGCTCGTGCAAAGTTTGTCACGATCCGCATGCTGCCAGTCAGTCACACCTGATATCAAGTAAAATAGCGGGTTTTGGCCGCTGGCGGATTCCGATCAACTATTCCAAAACCGATGATGGCGGCACCTGTGTTGCCGGTTGTCATAAGCCAAAGTCATATGACCGGATTAATCCCGTTGAGAATCCTTGAGGAGAAAGTGATGCTGAAGCATATAGTGAGGTGTATTTCAGTCATGGTTCTCCTGCTTGCACCGGCAGCCTGGGGGACAGTTGAGTTTATTCAGCCCTCTCCAAATTCTGCGATCACATCTGCAGGACACCTCATTTTCAAGCTCAATCGCACTGATGTCTCGACGCTCCGTATAACCCATAACGGGCTGATGAGTGACCAGTTGGATGTCGGTTCGCCGGAGTACCGTAAGTTGTTTCAGGATTTATTTATTGCTCAGTCATTATGGGATCCTGGGGTCAATAAATTGGTTGTTGAGCTGTTTAACGGCGCCCAGAAGATCGAATCAGCTGATCTGACAATTTTTTATGCTCCTGAGGAAAGTAATTTAAAGATACCGCCGGAATATACATCCGTTACTTTGCATCGTCCTGAAAAGGAACGTCTCTGTCAGTCATGTCATGTTATGAATCCGACACCGGCACAAATGAACAGCAGTATCGATAAAAAGAACCCCTGCTTCATCTGTCACAAAAAAATGCTGGCTGTAAAATACGTTCATGGCCCGACAGGCACCTATTCCTGTGGTTATTGCCATGCGAATAAGGGTAATCCAAAGCATTCTGTTCCAAAACGGGGATCTGCACTCTGTTATGAGTGTCATTCCGATATGGCTGTTCAAATAAATAAAAAGAAGTTTATTCATGGGCCGATAGAGGCGGGGATGTGTGATGTCTGTCATGATCCACACGGCAGCGAAAATGAATCACACCTGCTCAAACCGATTAATGAGCTTTGTTTGTCGTGTCATGCTCATATTCGTACCCAAAAGCACGTTGTCAGAACTACCGCGGGAGAAGGGCATCCGCTTTCCGGAAAAAATGATCCATCGAAGAAGGGAAGCGGCAGGCAGATGAGCTGCATCTCCTGCCATGCACCACATGGCGGTGACGTTCGCTATTACTTCACCAACAACGCTGACGACCGTATGAATTTATGTCAGATGTGCCATAACAAATAGAGAACGGGAGATCCATGTATATGAAAGCATTGCTAGGTAGATTGTTACTGATAGTGGTCGTTACAACTGCTCTGGGGGCGTGTGCGGTTACGCCAAAGATCGTCCAGCCGGAGAGGAGGTTTTTTTGGCCGCCTGAACCGGACGAGCCGCGTATTGAGTGGATTGCGTCATACTCGGGGGATCTTGATTTCAAGGAAAAAACCCTTATGTCATCGATCGTTGGTGACGACTCCTCAGTGCAGTTCGGTAGGCCGATTTCTGTCGCTGGTGATGGGGATGGGCGCTTTGTGGTTTCTGACCAGGAATCAGCACAAGTCTTTATGATCAATCTCAATAAACACGATGCATTTCCTTTGGGTGGCGATGCAGCTGCTGCCAGCTTTTCCCATCCGTCCGGGGTTGCGGTTGATAGTGAAGGACTCTTCTACGTTGCAGATACGTCATCGCGCAAGGTCTTTGTTGTAAACGGCAATAATTCTATATTGAAGGTGCTTGATTTATCATCTCACGCAAAGAGCATAGGGGCACTTGTTGTTGACCGGGCACGCGCGTTGCTTGTTGTACCTGATGGGATAGGAGACAAGGTCTTTGTTTTTACATTGACAGGACAGCTGCTTTCTACGATTGATGGCAAAGGATATTTTTCTTTTCCGAATGCAGTAGCAGTTGAGTCAAGTGGCGCACTGGTCATTGCGGATACCTTTAATGCGACACTCGTACGTTTCTCCGCAGAAGGTAAGTTTCTTTCTGCTATTGGCAAGCGTGGTGATTCAGCGGGGAATCTGACGTTGGTTACTGGAGTCGCAGTTGATAGTGATGACCATATATATGCTACTGACGGCAGGCTTAACAGTGTGACCATTTTTGACAAAGAGGGCAATACATTGATGGTTATCGGCGGGACACATTCGGTGCGTTCAGGCAATGTCGGCAGGGGGGGGTTCCTTGTGCCGCAGGGTATAAGCATTGATAAGAATGACCGCATATATGTTGCTGACAGTCTTAATCGGAGAATACAGGTATTTCAATTCTTGAATGAACGTTATTTACGCGAACATCCGATTTCACGGGTTAAGCCATGACGGAGGCAGGCAGCCTGTTATTTGGCGATTGGTGTCGGTCTATTTCCCGCATGCATTAATTGACGGTGCTGCTGGTTTATATGTTTGGCTGTTCAAGTTGTTAATATAACAGGAAATATTTTTTAAACGTTCCTTGGCACATATGATGCAAATATTTTATTAACTAGATACGTTAGTAGAAGGTCTGATGTGAGCTTTATTACAGTTTCAATAAAGTAGACTTGGGAATTAAATTCAGCAGTAAAGAACAACCGCTTTAATGCGGAACAATCAAAGGAGAGAACCATGAAAACAAAAGTATTGCTAGCTGTAACATTATTGGCAGGAATGGCAGCATCTGCACAGGCAGCATCAATTGTTGGTACCAAGCACGACCTTGCGAGTGTTGGAGCCAATGCTAACGCAGGTTCAATTCACTCAACAACGCAAAATCAGACCTGCGTTTTTTGTCATGCCCCTCATAATGCTGTTACCAACAAATTGCTGTGGAATAGAAACTATGTCGCTGGTAACACCATGAAAATCTATACCAGTTTTAATAGCGCAGCAATGAGAACAGCATTGGGTACTGCAAATAACTATCTTGGTGATGACAGCTCCTCTTTGCTTTGTCTCTCCTGTCACTCTCTCACAACAGCCTCACAGGTCATTACGAATACAGCAAACACCAAGGGTGGGAATGCTGGGGCAGGCGTTGGGCAGTGGGCAACAACCGGAAGTATGAATAATCTGACTAATGACCACCCGGTCGGAATTGATTACGCTGCTGCAGTAGCTCCATCAGCAGGCGGACTTAACGCTGTAGGGTCAATCGGTACCCTCAGATTATTCAAATCTAATATTGCAAATAATACGATGGAATGTGCTTCATGTCACTCCGTTCACGACAATACAAACGGTAAATTCCTTGCAATCTCAAACAACAACAGTGCGCTGTGTATTGCGTGCCATATTAAGTAATACCCAGATCATATTTTAATTGGTTGTATTGAGGGTGAGTGCGAAAAGCATTCACCCTTTTTATATTCTACGTTACTGCATTGACGTTTTTACTAAAATATCCTAGTATCCGCTGGTATGTTACTTGGGAAAATCAGTTTGAGGCATTATGTTTAGAATATCTGCTGTATTGATAATAGCATTCTTTTGTGCGGCGTGTGCCGCCCCGCAGAATCTATCTAAAGAACGCTACGTTTGGCCACCACCTCCAGATGTTGCCCGAATCGAGTGGCTGCACGCATATAGTAGCCAGCTTGATATTGAAAAGACCCCATCTCAGCGTTTTTGGGCGGCGATTGCAGGTGATGACCCGCCACGGTCTTTGCTTAAGCCTGTGGAAGTTAAATCAGTTCCGGCGCTGAAGAAATTCTTTGTATCTGATATAGGCAGGTCTGCCGTTGTTGTTTTTGATCTTGATGGCCATGCATTGCGTATGCTTGAGGTGCCTGATGGCGCACCGCCGCTGCAGCTGCCTCTGTCAATAGCGGTTGACCGCTCTGGTTCTATATATGTGCTTGAGCGGCGTTCGGCCAGCATTCTTGTTTTTGATCGTTCGGAAAAATATCAGAAATCAATTAATCTCAAGTCGTTATCGGTTCTTAGTCCTATTTCAATGCTTTTGGATATTAATAACGATCAGATCTATATTGCTGATGCTGCAACCCGTAAGATTGTCGTTACGGACATTTTTGGAACCTTTATTCGAAACATAGGTGAGTCAGGTGACGGTGACGGGCAATTTAATCTTCCTGTTTCAATGGCATTGAATTCTAAGGGACATCTCATTGTTGGCGATGCATTTAGTGCTTCGGTGCAGATCTTTGACGCGTCTGGGCGTTTTTTGAGTAAGTTTGGTAGACGAGGTGATTCTCCTGGAGATTTTCAGCTTATTAAATCGTTGGCTGTTGACTCATCGGATAATATATATATCGTTGACGGTCGCGCTCATAACATTTCTATTTTTAATGGGCAGGGGGAGTTGTTGCTTGTGCTTGGTGGATTTTACGCGTCAGCTGAGACAGGTAAGCTTGCTCCAGGTGGATTTTCGGTTCCAATTGGCATTGATATTGATTCCACAGATAAAATATATGTTGTTGACCAGATGAATACAAGAGTGCAGGTTTTTCAGTATTTTTCTGATGATTATATTCGTCGAACCCAGGTGCCTTGAAAATATTTATTGCCGATGATAAATACAGTCACAACACAGGTCTGTACGGCGATATGACCGATAAAGCACTTGGATTTTATATGTTTTTTTTGTGTAGTAACGTAACATGTTGTAAGTACGAGATGCTTTAATGAGAAGTGTGCTTGGCGTAGTTATTGCACAATATCCCTCTGTGAAATTTTCCTTTCAAAATAAAGTTGCGCATGTGTTGCAATGCTTTAGCTGTGGTGCGCGTTTTCCTGCAATTGTTTGCGTGATGCTTGCCGCAGCTCTTTTGTACTCCCCTGCAGCAAACGCCAGTTTATCAGGTGATGCATCCATCACCTACGCTGACTATCATGGTAGTGCTGAAGTGAGAAACAGTGATGGAAGTGCTGTTCGCAACAGCATGTCTTCAAGCTCGCTTGTTCAGAACTATTCGCTTCTGTACTCTTCAAATGGCCCAATTTATAACAACCGTGTTGGACATTATGATGTCTCACTTGGTTATAACTGGACTGCTCTTGATACAACTTTTAAGTCCTCTACCATACAAACTGAAAATTTCAATGAGACACGGGGTCACCTCCTTTATAAAGGTGAGGTAGATATTGACCCAAAAGAGGTCCCATTTAAATTAAATGCATACAGTCGTGACATGACTCGTAATACAATTACAAGTTCGACCGGTAACGGCTTGCAAAATTTTGGATCTATTTTTGGCTATCGTGATCAGGCGGTTGGCATTAACGATGGATTACGGATGGAAAACGGTGCGACACTGATTGCCGGTGTTAAAAACGGCATGACAAACGGGTATAATGAGGTTCTGCGCCATTTCCCGATGATTCTCATCGATTACAAAGATACAGTAAACCGGGACCTCCGCTCAGTTACTCCGATTAATGATCGACTCAGCAGACTTGCGTTTGTCAGCCTGAATAAGAAAGAAAACTGGTTTCATTATCGTCATACTCTCTATGAGGATTACCTTAAACAAGAAAACGGTTATACGGAGAATGCTGTTCAGCTTGGAACCGTTGATCAATATATGTCTCGTCGCTGGATTGATTTTGCAAACTGGCTTAGAGTTTCTACCGATATTCAGTTTTCCAAGCGTCACAATAACTATCAGACATACACTACAGAGGATCTTAACCTGAATCTTTTCGTTACTGGTGAACGTAAGTATTGGAATGCTCGGACATTTACCACTTTTAATCGCTATAGGGATGAAAACAATAAACTCTTGTATCAGGCCACCCTCCCTTTGTATGCTTCTGGTATTTTTAATCAGGACGTCTCCTGGAATGTTCGTTCATCAATCCGTGATAATCATAATATCGATGCTCAGGGGACACGTGACAAATTTACTAGTATGCTTGCTGGCTATCGTGTTGATGCGTTTAAACGCGACTTTTTTACACTGAGTCAAGCTTTCGACGTCGAATCATCACAAACGAATACATCAAATTTTGTTACGCTTTCAGGTGGTCTTGAAACAACCAGTACATCTCGTTTTTCTCGGAAGACGTCACTTAGTGCCGCCTACAATATCAAAAATTCCACCACATCAACTGCCGGCACAGACTCTTCATCAAATTTTATGGAGCAGAAGTTGGTGTTGAATGGTTCTTACGCGCCAACTAACGAACTGAGATTTGTTGTTAACCTTGATAATAGTATAACCAAAGGAAATCTGGTTTCATTTAGCGGAAATACCGGCAATGCAGAGACTACGCTTAATCAGTATGTTAACCCCAGAAACCTTTCAGCATCCGAGATGGGGTCACAAAGCATACATTCTGTTTCAACTTTGACAGTGACATGGATACCAAAGCCTCGCTTAAGTGCCTATCTTACTTTTAATGAGGATGTTTACAAAAGTTCTGTGCTTGGAGTCAGCCCAACAACAGAGGTTCTTGCAGGAGCTTCGTTTACGAACGATCGTTGGAGTGTAAATGATACGTTTCGATTCGCCCACGGTAACAGGGAAATAGTAGATGAAAATTCTAATTCTGTTTCAAACGGCGCATCTGTGCGATATGCTCATAGTCGCAATCTGGATGCCGGTGCTTCAGCATCATACGCTTCGACTCGCTCTAATGGTAAGTCACTGCACGAGACTGAATTAGGGCAACAGGTCAATTATAGCTATTTTACCAAGACAGGAATATCACGCAAACTGTTGGAGTTTAATGAAACTCTGACATATGCTGATGGGTCGATAAATTCTGGTCGTGAGTTTAGAAAAAACCTGATGCTTGGGATGAAATATTATCCAATCAGTCAGCTCGCGCTGATCGGTAGTGCCGGATATTCATATACAGCTTTAGTACGCGACTATACTTTGGTCTGGAATGCTTCTGCGGTTGCAAATTTCAGATTGCTTCAAGCTTCGCTTGATTATTCGCACGGAGTCAGAGTCTCTGATCGAGCCCGTGAAAACAAGATCACCGGCAATATACGAAGGTCGTTTTAAGCTGTACTCATTTCGACAAGCCATTTATGCATTTTTCGAGAATTCCGTGAAGCTCCCTCGTATCTTAAACTATCTGTTGTCCAACCCCTCTATAGTACTCATGTGCTCGTTTTTACTTTATGCCCCAACATTCAACGGAACGTGGGGAATGGATGATTACGCTGTTATCGTCAATAATTCTGATATTAGGTCATTCAGTAATTTCCTGGCAAATGCCTCTCCGGGGCGCCCTCTTCGCGAAATATCGTACCTCGTGGATTACTGGCTTTTTGGGCTTGATCCATGGGGATATCATTTTCAAAATATATTCTGGCACGCCCTGAATTGTTGGCTGGTGTACTGCGTGGCCATTCGCCTCCAGTTGAGTGTCGCAGTTGCCTGGGTCTCTTCGCTTTTGTTTTTGGTCCATCCTATCCATGTTGAGGTTGTTGCCAACTCATCTCACCGAAAAGATAGTTTGGCGCTTGCCTTTTTGCTGATGGCGCTTTTGGCCTATATGAAAGTCTTCGAGCAGACAGTATCCTCCCGGCGTCTTTTCTGGTTGGCCAACTCATGTGTGCTCTGGATAACAGCTTTTTTTGCGAAAGGTAACTCACTTGTATTTCCGGTTATTGTCATAGCGTACGAATATTTATTGATTCCGCAAAATAACAGGTTACTCGTAAAGTCTAAGCGGTTGGTGCCATTTTTATGTATATCTTCTTTCGTTGGTTTAATTGTCTGGTATGCATATATTTCTACGTTACCGTCATTCAAGATGGCAATAATCGGGGCCTTCGTTAAAACTGAAAATCTTGCCGACTTTTCGGTTGAAGCCTATATTCTAATGGTTTTAAAATCATTTGCTTTTATGTTTTCAAAACTGCTATTTCCAGTAAATCTTTCGATGGAATATATTTATGCAGTGCCGAAGTCTTTTTTTGATCTCTGGGTGCTTTTTGCTTTTGCGATAATGATGGCCTGCTTTGCGCTTGCATGTCGCTGGAAAAATACATCGCCTCATCTGTTCTTTCTTATGGCTCTTGGAGCAATCCTATGGGTGCCGACCGCTAATATATTTTGGCACTTTTCCTATTTTGCAGCAGATAGGTATATGTATGCCCCTTCGGTTGGTTTGTGCATACTTGCAGCACTTCTTTCAGAGCAAATCTGCTCTGCGACCCGGCGATGTTTCGTATTTGGTTGGATAGGCATCCTCAGTATCTGCACAATTCTGACCTGGTATCAGACTGACGTTTGGCGCAATGAAATGAATCTGTATTCTCATATGCTGAAGGTTAGTCCACGCTCACTCGAAGCGATGGTTGGCCTTTCTAACGCGTATTATGCAGTGAAAGACTATGATACATCTGCCAGGTATGCTCAGCAGGCTCTCGAGAGAGATGCTACTGATTATCGCCCGTATCTGATCGCTGGAAATATTAATTATGTTCATAACAGGCTTAACGAGTCACTTGAACTATTGCTTCAGTCTCAAAAAATGAATCCACTTTCTCCGGAAGTACATAATGCACTTGGCACTGTTTACGACGATCTCGGCAGAACCGATCAGGCAGTTCAGTCGTTCAAAACTGCTTTAAAGTTGCGTGTGGATTATTATGAAGCATATACCAATCTTGGCGTTACATATGAACGGGCCCATAATCTTGTTGAAGCAGAATCGTCGCTAAAAAAAGCGCTTGCGATAAAAACAACTCATGCTCCGGCGTGGTTTAATCTCGGTATCATTCGCTATAAAAATAATGACACACGCGGTGCCCGCCAGGCGTTTTTAGAGGCGGTTAAGTGTGACCCTTTGCACGTTGACGCTCTTACCAATCTGTCGATTGTGTGTAAGGAAGTTGGTGATGATTCCTGTTACGATGATGCCGTGCGCCGATTGGGGACAATTGTTCCAGGTGCTGTCAATAAGCCGCTTCAACGATAATCCTTGTTGTCCAGAGAGCTAGTGTGCATACTTTTTCTATCATTATTCCCGTAAAGCCTGGTGGCTATGTGGCTGCTTTGCCGCATATCAAAAAAAGCATTGCGGAAAATCAACAATACGAAATACTCCTTGCCGAGGGAAGTGCGCCAAGCCAGCAACGCAACTGTGCGGCGCGCGAAGCGTGCGGCGACATATTGTATTTCCTTGATGATGACTCACTTATAAGCCCTGGAAACCTTGCAGTCTGTTCTGCTCAAATGGGTAGTTCATCGGCAGGTGTTGTCGGTGGGCCTTCGATCACTCCTGCAGATGACAGCTGGCTTCAGCAGTTATTTGGCTATGCGCTTTCTTCTGCATTCGGTTCCGGTGCCGTATATAATCGCTACCGGGCATATGGTGCCACTCGCGAGACTACCGATAAAGAATTGATCCTGTGCAATCTTGCCGTTCGTAGAACTCTTTTTTTAGCTCTTGGTGGGTTTAATGAGTGTTTATATCCAAACGAAGAAAATGAATTTATAGAGAGGGTCACGTCAGCGGGGTATACGTTGCTTCATGACCCGACAATGCAGGTGTTTCGCAGTCAACGCCGCACGTTAAGAGCATTTATCAAGCAGATGTTTAATTATGGACGGGGAAGGGCGCAGCAGACGCTGATCACGTCGACATATTCTGTCGCCAGTTTTATTCCGTTGTTTTTTGTTGCATATCTGATGCTTGCGCTGATTGGTATAAAGTATGTTTTCCTGCTGATACCTCTTGTGCTATACCTGTTTGCGACATTGACCAGTACGCTCTTGATACTGTGTCGGACGGGGCGGGTATTCTCTCTACTTCTGCTTGGCATATATCCGCTTATGCACACCGTAAATGGAATCGGTTTGCTCTGGGGGCTGCTCAATGGAAAGCCGGTTCCGGTTCTTGACAGTTCCATACAGATACGAAGGATTAAGAAGCTGGGGGAGACGTTTACCTGATGGAGAAAAACGTGGATATAAGTGTTGTTGTGCCAGTGTACAACGAGCAGGATAATATAAATGCAGTCTATTCTGCGATCAGTTCTGCGTTGCAGGAAATGGCTTGCTCGTACGAAATTGTCATGGTTGATGATGGTTCATCTGATGGGTCGTACCATGTACTGACCGAACTCGCATCGACAGATGCCGCGCTCAAAGTCATCCGCTTTCGCAGGAACTTCGGCCAGACAGCTGCGATGTCTGCAGGTTTTGATTTTGCAAAGGGCACCATTATTATTCCGATGGATGGTGATTTGCAGAATGATCCCGCTGATATTCCTCGCATGGTTGAGAAAATACATGAAGGATATGATGTCGTTTCTGGTTGGCGGCGCGACCGTAAAGATACATTTATTACTCGAAAGATCCCTTCACTGCTTGCAAATGCCCTTATATCCCGCCTAACCGGAGTTCATCTGCATGATTACGGCTGCACGCTCAAGGCATATCGTCGTGAGGTGCTTGACGGCATCAATCTGTATGGTGAAATGCATCGCTTTGTTCCGGCACTGGCGTCTCAGTTCGGCGCAAAAGTGGCAGAATTGCCGGTCAACCATTTCCCCCGCTTGCATGGTGTGAGTAAATACGGGATTTCCCGTACTCTGCGTGTCATCCTTGACCTGATGACGGTCAAGTTCCTCATGGCATATTCCACCAAGCCGATTCAATTATTCGGTAAATGGGGGATTTATACCATGTTGGCTGGAATCGGTACGGGAACAATGACCTTGTATATGAAGATATTTGAACACTTCAGCATGAACCGAAATCCACTTCTGATACTAACGGCATTTTTGCTTTTTATGGGTGTTCAGTTCATTGTATTGGGGCTGCTTGGTGAACTTAATGCCAGAACCTATTTTGAGTCGCAAGGCAAGCCCATTTATGTCGTAAAAGACAGGATAAACATTGATTAAAGATGCACTTCGAGTACTCATGATTGCCCCGACCCCCTATTTCGCTGACAGGGGATGTCATGTCAGGATTTATGAAGAAGCGCGGGCGCTTACGAAACGTGGTCACGAAGTGTGTATTATAACGTATCACCTTGGTCGGGATATGCCCGGGGTCAGGGTGATACGAATACCGCGTATTCCATGGTACAGCAAGCTGGAGGCCGGTCCTTCCTGGCACAAGCCGTATCTTGATATTCTTCTCCTTTGGAAGTCGCTGGCGGAAGCCCGTTCATTTAATCCCCACCTTATACACGCTCATCTACATGAAGGAGCATTGATCGGGGCAGTTCTCAAGCGCTTATTTCGTATCCCTCTTTTATTTGATTATCAGGGCAGTCTGATCGGCGAGTCGCTCAATCATGGCTTTTTTAGCGATACATCACCCCTGTTGAAACTATTTAAAGGGATTGAGCGCTTTATTGACCGCTGTGCCTGTCACATCATTACCAGCTCAGATAAAGGACGACAGGAGTTGATACACGATTGGGGCATTGCGCCAGAGGGTATAACTAATATAATTGACGGTGTTGACACAGAGATATTTCGGCCGTACCCACGAAGCGAAGCCCGTCGAGAGCTTGGAATTTCAGACGATACAAAACTTGTTGTCTACCTCGGTTTATTTAATCGCTATCAAGGTGTTGATTTATTACTGGACGTAATTTCCCAGGTCAAAGCCAAGGCCTCTGATATCCGGTTTTTGCTTATGGGGTTTCCTGACAAAGAATACCGCATAAAAGCATCGGAACTTGGTGTTGATGATGTAATTACGTTCACCGGGCGAGTAAATTATGATCATGCTCCGTTCCTCCTCAGCGCTGGTGACCTCGCGGTGTCGCCAAAGTTGGCACAGACCGAGGCCAATGGTAAGCTGTTCAACTATATGGCTTGTGGGTTGCCGACGGTGGTTTTTGACAATCCGATAAACCGGGAAATACTTGGCGATGTCGGGGTATATGTTGAACATGGGAATGCCTCATTACTGGCAGAAACTATCATTTCAACAATACGAAACAGCGATCATACAACTTCTCTTTCAAAGCAGGTCAGAGATCGATCTGTCAGAATGCATTCCTGGAGTGCCAGATCACAGCAACTGGAGTCTGTCTACCGAATATTGCTTTCATCGTTTCACGGCCCAACATCTCGATAAAAAATTGCATGGCGTGCTAAAAAATGTTGACACGAATATTTCGATTTGATATAAGTCTGGTCTCACAAGCGGGAATAACTCAGTGGTAGAGTGCAACCTTGCCAAGGTTGAAGTCGCGGGTCCGAATCCCGTTTCCCGCTCCATTT
>JAYTVV010000003.1:0-9729 GCA_043743795.1 Geobacteraceae bacterium | reverse complement strand
TGCCGCTGTTTTTGCGACCTGTTTTCCTGCGCCAGACGATGCAGATCCTTTGCCAGCAGGATATCGTAATAAGCAGCAGTTACATCTCGATAGGCCGCCTGACGATACAGCCGTAATTGTTCATCAGCTGTTTTCAGCCCAACCTCGGCGGCACGAATGGCAGCATTCAGCTTACCCCAGGTATAGAGCGGCTGTGAGAGCGTCAGGTCGACAGCCCGGCCGAACTGGCGCTGAGCTGAAATTCCCGCGACGTCCTGGCTGCCGTCTTTTGCGAGCTGGGCAGAACCGTTGAGAGATAATTGCGGCAGTGCCGCTGCCCGTTCCTCAACATATTTCCCCTGGACATACTGTGCATACTCACGGGCTTTTTCGATGTCACGGTTTTTCTCCATGGCCATCGCAATCGCCTGATCAAGAGTCAGCAGCTTTGTCTCAGCGGTGCAGACGACCGGAATGATCAAAACAAGAAGCATCAACACCAATTTCATTGTTACAGAGTCCCCCTTCACCGTACGTCACCCCGCCGCCACCCGCGTACCGAGTTGATCAGCCAGAGCTCATCGGCCCGTTTCACATCATCGGGATACAGAATCCGTTCCGTTATTCTGCCGCTATCAAGCAACTCTTCCCGCAGCACCCCTGGCAGCAAACCACAGGCCAGCGGCGGTGTTACGAGCTGCCCATCCATTTTCACCACCAGATTATGATAACTTCCTTCCGTTAGCTGGCCATGTTCGTTGAGCAGCAGAACTTCGTCACAGTGGGGGTTCTCTGAACGGGCTTTATCAAACAACTCACGTCGGGTGGTCTTATGGTAGCGCATGCTGTCACCTGAATCAACGGCGACAGTACTGACGGCGACCCGTACTGCAGCGCTGCTCTCCTGCAGTAATTCAGAAGAGACGGCAATACTGCCATCCATCCCCAGAAGAAGGCGAACCTTACAGAGCCCGACCGTTTCAGCAGCATGATCTGCAAGCGCCCGTCGAATCTGCTCCTGATCGCAAAAAAAGCCGAAGAACACCGCTGAAGCCGTCACTCGCGCCATATGTCTCTCCGGAAGCATATAAACGCCATTTTCCAGTCTCAGCGTTTCAATCAGCTGGAAGTCATGCCGCTGCCGATTAATGAAAGCTCCTTTGTTCAGACATTCGGCATATTCTGATGCCGTATTCGAATCCCAGGTAACGGCACTCCCGACTCCCATTGACAGACTGTTGTTGTGCGCATCGAAGACCGCCGTGCGGATGGCAACCGAAAAAAGCGCTTCGCCACCGGGGGCAACGTACCCGATTGCACCACAGTACGCCCCGCGTGGTGCCTGTTCGAGTTCAGTGATTATTTCCATGCTGCGCCGTTTGGGAGCACCCGTAACGGAACCACAGGGGAACAGTGCTTGAAAAATATCCGTCAGGCTGGTGTTCGAGCAAAGTCGTGCCGAGACCGTCGAAGTCATCTGGTGGACAGTCGGATAGGTTTCTACCTTAAATAGTGCGTCGACTGATACGGAACCGTTCTCCGCCACGATACCGAGATCGTTGCGGAGCAGATCAACGATCATCAGATTTTCGGCCTTCTCTTTGGGGCTGTTCCGCAACTGTTCGATAGCAGTCAAATCCTCGCCTGCCCAGCGCCCACGTCGGGCGGTGCCTTTCATCGGTCGAGTGACAATGATGTCATCTTTCAGCGCAAAGAACAGCTCCGGTGAAGCCGAAAGGATTGCAAAACTGCCGGTGTCAATGTATGCACAAAATGGCGCGTTCTGAGCGGCACCGATCCGCGCGTAGAGTTCCCGTGTATTCCCCGCAAACGCCCCGCATAGCGGAAACGTGTGGTTGATCTGATAACAATCGCCGGCGGCAATGTAGTCGCGGATACGCTCAACGTCTTCACTATACTCTGTAAAACTTTTCCGAGGTTCAAGAGTGACGTCGTCAGTGGAGGCATTCAGCCCTTCACCGGCGGTAACAGGGTACCGTTCTCTAAAGATTGCAAACCAGACAAGCGGCAGACCCATGTCCGGCAGAACAGAGGGCAGATCCGGGTTAAGCGCTGAAGCCGCTTCGTAGGCGACAAAACCAACCGCATACTGACCATCTGCTGCCGCCTGATCTACTTGACTCAAGGCGTCGATCACTTCACCACTCTGCATGGCAATAACTGTTTTGGTGTGGCCGCCGAAACGCCATGACGAAGTGAAGCTGCCGCCGCCAAAGGAGTCAAGGAGGATTATGGGGATTTCAGGCATTTTTCCCTTTCCAACGCCGCTGCAGCCAGCTCCCCAGATCATCCATCAACGTGTACATAACCGGTACAACCAGCAGCGTCAACAGGGTTGAAGTCAGCAGCCCGCCAACCACGGCGCGGGCCATCGGCGCACGCCCTTCAGCCCCGGCTCCGAGGGCGAAAAAGAGCGGCATCATGCCGAAAATCATCGCCAGAGTCGTCATGATGATCGGCCGCAAACGGGTGCGGCCGGCAAGAATAACGGCATCACGCCTGCTCATGCCGTCCCGGCGCTGGAGGACCTTGGCATAATCGACCAGCAGAATAGCATTTTTGGTCACCAGGCCCATCAGCATGATCAGGCCAATCAGCGACATGATGTTGATCGTGTCGCCAGTCAATTTAAGCATCCCGGCCATACCGACGATGGAGAGCGGCAGTGAGAACATGATGGCGAGCGGTTCAAAAAAAGATTCAAACTGAGCGGCCAGGATCAGATAGACGAAAAGTACCGCCAGCAGCAGCGACTCACCCATGTAGCCGAACGACTCGGCCATGTCTTCGGCTTCACCCGACAGGTTGATGTAATAACCGGGGGGCATATTGATCCGCCTGGAAGCCTCTTCCACATATTTGGCAGCGGTACCGACCGGCAGTCGGTCAAGGTTGGCACTGACGGTTACCTGACGGGCAAGATCGCGCCGGTTTATCTCCGTCGGTGAAGCGGCCACCACCGTACTGGTCAGGCTTGAAATCGGTATGAGCCTGACACCGCCGCTGCCATCCGATACAGATACATTAAGATCCAGAACCTGTGAAGCATTCTGCCGCAAATGTGCCGGCAGCCGCACCCGCAGGTTCACCGCATCACCATCCTCATCTTCAAAGGTTGAAATTGCCTCGCCCCCAACCAGACGGCCAATGGCACCGACAATGGCGCTGGTGGTAACGCCGGCCGACAGAGCTTTGTCCCGATCAACCCGCATGCGGTATTCGGGAATGTCGTTTTCCAGCGTCATGGAAAGATCGACGATGCCCGGCACTTTGTAGAGTTCCTCTTTCAAACGAGCGCCAAGCTGTTTGAGGACAACCAGATCATCCCCCTTGAGGTTGACGTTAAGCGGCTTCTGTGACCCGCCAATCTGCCCGACCTCTTCGATAGAGAAGGTAATACCCGCAATCATCTGCAGGCGTTTTCTCACCTCCCGCTGCAGAAGGAACTGGTTTTTGTGGCGTTCTTTGCGTTCCTTCAGCTTGACGTACAGCAGACCGTCCCGCACGGTGCCGCTGTCTCCGGCACCGATAGTGGCATAGGTATGATCAACTTCCGGCGCTACCGTAACAGCCTTCAGAACAGCTTTCAGCCGGTCTTCTGTTTCAGCGACTGAAGCATCCGGGGCCGTTTTAAAGGAAATCTGAAATTCCCCCTTGTCTTCCGGAGCCATGAACGATGATTCCAGGGTGCTGAAAATCATGATGCCGGCAACAAAGGCAACACCGGCCAGTAACATAACACTTGTACGGTGATCGAGAGCCCAGGAGATCGCACCCCGGTACTTGTCGGCGGTTTTATCAAACCAGGCATTGAATATTTCCAGATAACGGGCAATACCCATGCGCTTTCCCTGCAGATGGATCGAAGGGTCGTGCCAGCGGGAGGAGAGCATCGGGTCGAGGGTAAATGAAACAAATAGTGACACCAGCACGGCAAAGGCAACGCTGATACCGAACTGGTAGAAGAAACGACCGACAATCCCCTTCATGAACGCTACCGGGATAAACACCGCAATGATCGACATTGAGGTGGCAAAGACCGCCAGCCCGATTTCTGAGGTGCCGAAACGGGCCGCCTCCATATGATCCTTCCCCATTTCCAGATGGCGCACAATGTTTTCCCGCACCACGATGGCGTCGTCGATCAGCATACCGATCGCCAAAGAAAGCGCCATCAGGGTCATGACGTTGAGTGTCATGCCGAGTGCATTCATGACGATGAATGACGAGATGACCGAAATCGGCAGCGTCACGCCGGTAATAACCGTCGAACGCCAGGAATTTATGAAACAGAACACAATCAGTACCGTCAGGATGCCGCCGATGAGCAGGGTTTCCTTGACATCAGCCAGTGATTCCCGAGTCATGATAGAACCGTCACGTACGAGGGATAGAGTCACTCCCGGTGGCAGTTCTTTCTGCACTTTTGCCATAACCTTCTTGACCGTATCGACCAACTCGACCTGATTGCCCCCGGACTGTTTGTAGATATCCAGACCGATCGCCGGCTTGCCATTCACCAACGCCAGCTTACGCTTCTCTTCAATACCGTCGCCGACCTGTGCTACCTCACCCAGCGTAATGGGACGGCCGTTTCGCTGGGCCACGGTCATCCGGCGATACTGGTCGGCCCGGTCCGGTTTCCCCTCTATTCGCAGTGGATATTCAGCGGTCCCTTTAGTTATGCGTCCAAGCGGTGTGTTGGTATTCTCGGAACGAATGCCGGCAACGACATCGTTAACTCCCAGCCTGAGCGCATCCAGTCCCGCCGGATCAAGGTCGATGGTAACCTCACGCTTCTGTCCCCCCACCATATCCACCTTACCGACGCCGGCAACACTCTCAAAGCGTTTCTTGACCTTCTTCTCCACCAGTGTTGTCAGCTCACGGGGCGAAAGGGTCGTTGATTCAACCGCCAGTGCGGCAATCGGCGCCGCATTGAAGTCCAGTTTCTGAATAATCGGTTCATCAATGGCCGTCGGCAGGATGCCACGAATAGAGGATATTTTGGCACGTACCTCCTGGGCACAATCGTTGACCTTTTCCTCAAGACGGAATTCAATGACAACCGTCGAGACCCCCTCACGCGAGGTGGAGAATACATGCTTTACCCCGGCGATCTGATTGACCGCTTCCTCGAGGCGCTTGGAGACTTCCCTCTCGACCGTTTCCGGCGAAGCACCGGCAAACGTGGTGACAACCGAGACAATCGGAAATTCGACATTGGGGAACATTTCGACCGAGAGACGGCGATAGGAAAAAATGCCGAGAATGACCAGAGCCAGAATCATGACTGTGGCGAAGATCGGACGTTTAATGGAGGTGTTGGAGAGGATCATACCGTTCCCTTGCGATTATTTCGTGACAGCGACGGCAACCGTGTCACCATCTTTCAGACTGAATCCGCCCCGGACCACATACTGTTCGCCTTTTTTGAGCCCCGTAGCAATTTCAACCATATCACCGGAGGTAGTACCGCTCACAATCTCCCGCAGACGCGCCACACCGTTTTCTACGACAAACATAGTTCCCTTTTTTGACTGCATGTCAAACGTGCCGAGGGCGCTTCGCGGCACCTGAAGGACGTGACTGCGAACCCCGGTAACGATGCGACCTTTGGCGAACATTCCCCCTTTGAGATTTTCGGGCACGTTACGCACTTCGGCAATAACTCTCAATGATCGATCCGTCGAGGAAAGCTCGGGGTTAACGTACATGACTTTACCGGTAAACGCGCGGCCCGGCTGTGAATCAACGGAAAACTCCAGCGACTGCCCCACCTTGATTCGCCCGGAATCGCTTGATGAAACGGTCACTGTCAAATTGAGCACGCGATTATCGACGATACGGAAAATCGGCCTGGCTGCAGCCGCATCGCTGGCAAGATCACCGACATTGACATCACGCAGGGCAATGATGCCGTCAATCGGAGCGACGACCAAACCTTTTGCCTGGCGGGACAGCACTTGACGCAGTTCTTCTTCGGAAACACGAATCTGCGCTGCCGAAACTCCTACCCTGGCCTTGGCAGCCTCCGCTTCGCTGCGGGCATCATCAAGACTTTGCTGAGTAGCAAGGCCGGATTCCTTCAGCTTGAGAATACGCGCCAGTTCACGCTCAGCGCGCCCCGCCGCAACCTGCGTCTGAACCAGGTTAGCTTTGGCTGAAACTATTCCCGCTTCAGCACGTTTGACCTGAGCCTCGGTTTCAGCAACATCAATACGAACCAGCGGTTGCCCCTTCGCGACGTGCACCCATTCAGATACCATGACCTGCTTGACCAGACCCGGTATCTGGGTTTTTACATCAACCGAAAATTTTGGTTCCAGACTGCCGGTCACTTCGACACCATCAGCCACGCGGGAAGAGTCGGCCGCACGAACTTCCACTGCCACCGGCGGTTTAGAAACCTGATCAGCATTTTTTTTTGCATCACTCTTGCCGCAGGCAGTGATGCTTACCACCAATGCCACCGAAAAAAGCAGTGCTGCTATTTGTTTCATTTGAGACTCCTTGCACGTACAAATGCCATGGGCAATAACGCAGAATATTCAAAGTTGTGCCGTGCGGCACACTGCTGTCACAACAGGAACGCGCTACACCTTCCCTTTCAACTTGTAGACATACGCCAGAACTTCAGCAACAGCCGCGTAGAGTGTTTCCGGAATGGGTTCATTTTCCTTGACCTGATCATACAGTTCACGGGCAAGAAAACGGTTTTCCACCAGGGTTATGCTGTGCTCACGGGCAATTTTTTTGATCGCCTCAGCCATAAAATCGACTCCTTTGGCGAGCACGACCGGAGCAACCATTTTCTCACGGTCATATTTGAGTGCAACAGCAAAGTGAGTCGGGTTGGTGATAACCACATCGGCCAGCGGAATTATTTTAGTCATCCGGCGCCGAGCCATCTGGAACTGCATCTTCTTGATTTTTCCCTTTGTTTCGGGATTGCCGTCAGATTCCTTATGCTCGTCCTTAACCTCCTGCTTGGTCATTTTGAGGTTTTCCGTATAGCGCCACTTGACGTAGAGCATGTCGAGCAGACCGAGAACAATCATAATTCCACAAGTGTGAGTAACAATCTTGAAGGCAATATGGCCGACAAAAGTAAAAATAGTCTGAATATCAGCTTCTGCAAGAAAGGTGATGTTCTGCATTTCATCGCGCAACACCCCGTAGGCAATCCAGGCAACAGCCGACAATTTGAGCAGCGACTTCACCATTTCAACCAGGGCATCTTTATTAAACAGTCGCCCGAAGCCATTCAGCGGATTCAGCTTGGTAAAATCGACTTTAAGGCGTGACAGCCGGAACTCGAAGCGGCCATTATCCTGTACGAGACTTGAGAGTACTGCAGTGGCTATGATGGTGACAACAATAGGCGCCAAAAGCAGTACGACGGTGCCGAACAGTTTAAGTACCAGTACATACAGATTGGCTTCAGTCACCTGAAACGAGCCCATGGTTGACAGGATTTTTATCGTATTCTTTTTGAGACCATCCATCATGAAGCTGCCGAAGATGTAGAGACTCACCATGCCCGTAAGCAGGGTAAGTGACGACGTCAGCATCTGACTCATCGGCGGCGGACTGTCCTCGCGCGACTTTTCCAGTCTTTTGCTGGTTGGCTGTTCTGTTTTAGAGTGTCTGTCCTGATCTTCAGCCGTAGGTCATCCCCCCTTTGCCATAAGCCGGAATAACGCGGCTATTTGAGCGGAAAGATGCCCGAAGGAGACTTCGAGAACATGAAAGAAAATCGTCAGGGTCATGCCGAGAATCATCAATCCCAGCCCGATATTAAGCGGCATGCTGATCATAAAAATATTCATCTGCGGAAACGCCCGGGCCATGATGCCAAGCGCTACGGTCGTCAGAAGAAGGGCTACCATAACCGGTGCAGCCAGGCGAATTCCGATAACAAAAATGTCTGCGGTACTCATAACCAGAAAATTAATCAGCTCTCCACTGATATGCCATCCACCCAGCGGTATCACCCTGAAACTGTCCATAATTGCACGGATAAAGAGATGGTGAATATTGAGCGACAGGAACATCAGGGTCGCAAACAGCGTCTGGACAACCGACATGATCTGGGTTTGTGTGCCTTGAGAAGGGTCGAGAATCGAGGAAATTGTCAGGCCCATCTGCATACCGATAATCTGACCGCTGAACTCGACCGCTGCAAAAATGATCTGGGTGATAAGTGCCAGGGTCAGGCCGACCATAACCTCACTGAATACCAGCAGGGCAAGGCTGAACGCATCAGACGGCACCTGGGGCAGCGCAACGGAGAGTGCCGGGAAGCAGACCAGAGTAATCATGAACACAGTAATAGCCTTGATGCGGAGCGGCATCCGGCGACCGCCAAAAACCGGCAGCGCCGCAAAAATACCGGCGACGCGGCTTAATACCAGCATAAAAAAAATGACTTCGCGGGGAGTTGGAAAAGGGAGGAGCGGGTACATGGGAGGCTAACGCCTCATGATTGCAATGAACGAATAGATTTCGCGGGTAAAGTCACTCATGTAGCTCATCATCCAGGGGAAAAATATTATCATGGCAACCATGACGGCAATGATTTTCGGCGCGAAGGCCAGCGTAGCCTCATTTATTGAAGTAACAGCCTGAAAGATACTGATCAGAAGACCGATGATCAAGCTGGCAATGAGGAGTGGTGCAGCCAGCAGCAAAGTTGCTTCAAAGCTACGCCGGGCAAGTTGTACAACTAATTCTGGAGTCATGTTTATTTCAACCTAGCCGAAACTTTTTACGAGAGAACCGATTACCAGGCCCCAACCGTCCACAAGGACAAAGAGCAGAATTTTAAACGGGAGCGATATCATTACCGGCGGCAGCATCATCATACCCATCGACATCAGAACTGCCGCAACGACCATATCAACAACAATAAAGGGGATGTAGATCAAAAATCCGATCTGAAACGCAGTGCGCAATTCTGAAATCATAAAAGCAGGGATAATAGTCAGCGTCGGAATGTCTTCGGCATTTTTGGGCCTCTGCAACTTGGAGAGGCTCACAAACAGTGCCAGATCCTTTTCCCGCGTTTGGGACAACATGAATGTACGCACCGGTTTGACGGCCCGCTCCATCGCCAGTTCCTGGCTGATCTGCTGCGCTTTCCACGGCTGGTAGGCGTCCTTATTGATCTGCTGCCACACCGGCGTCATGATGAAAAAGGTCAGAAACATTGATAATGACAGAATAACCTGGTTGGAAGGAGCAGCCTGGGTTCCCATGGCGGTACGAAGAAACGAGAGGACCACCGAGATCCGGGTGAATGACGTCGTCATGATCAGCAGGCCCGGTGCAAGCGACATGATCGTCAGCAGCAGGAAGATCTGAACAGTGACCGCAACATCATTCGGCTTGGTGGCGGTGCCGACTCCGATATTAAGCGACGGAATCGGAAGCGGCTCGGCGTACACCACGACACCGGCCAACAGCAGCAGGGCGGTCAGACTACCAATAATGGTACGTTTTGTCATGAGTCTGGAGGTAGTGACGGCTGTCATGATGTTTGTCTCAACCGATTCAGTAGGGTGGCAAAACTGCTCTGTTCCGGACGCTCTTCGATAACTTCTATTTCCTCAAGCATGTCTATCTGCTTGATAAAGGTCACTCCGGTGTCGCCGCTTGCCAACAGGAGGTATTCCCCTCCCACCTCCACCAGCATGAGAGACTTTTTGGGACCGAGATAACGGGTTT
>JAYTVV010000002.1:0-10120 GCA_043743795.1 Geobacteraceae bacterium | reverse complement strand
CAAAGAGAGCAGCAAGAAGGCAATAGATGAGATTGTCAAGTTTGCCAATGCCAATGGTATCTCCGGCACACCGACCATGGTTATGCCCGATGGTAAGGTCGAAGTTGGTATGCGTGATGCGGAGACATTGAAGAAGATGCTGGAAGGGAAGTAGCAGGGCAAAGGGTACAGTAAAAGTTCCTGTAGGGATATTGTAACGGTGTCTTTGATGTTCCCCATATGAATTCAGGTAATTAGTGAGAGGTGTGCTATGAGAATTAATCCTTTGATTGTGTGCGGTCTGATGCTGGTAATTGTCCTGTTGCAGGCTCAAATTGGCTGCGCAGCAACGCAGGACGCCTACTGCGTCGTTCCACCCTATATCACCCAGAACGTCAAGCCCAATATCAACCTGGTTCTTGACTTTACCGGATCGATGCAAGGACCGGCCTATCTCCCTGACTGCACATGGGCGCAGGACAGTGGCAATACCTCAAAATGTACAAATTATGATACGAGCGGAGACCCGGATATGCCGGTGGCCTACCGCTACAAGGTCGCCAAGGACTACTGGGGCATGTTCAAGATGGACTCCTATTACAAGTATGACACCACAAATGCCTATTGGGTCGAAAATACCAATGCCGCCTGTAGTTATGCAACTTCCAATGCAAAATTCAGAAAGGGAAGTTTCGCGGACGGCAGTGGGGGGTGTATCTCGGGCAATCT
Source organism: Geobacteraceae bacterium (assembly GCA_043743795.1). Classification (GTDB taxonomy): domain Bacteria; phylum Desulfobacterota; class Desulfuromonadia; order Geobacterales; family Pseudopelobacteraceae; genus JACRCG01. The sequence goes on along the minus strand of JAYTVV010000002.1, from coordinate 9,412 downwards.
CCTCAACTGGGGCATCATGACCAGAACAGATGTTCTCAGAAAGGTATTGACAGGCGGGAGAATCAAAGGTTTGAGTGCATCTTCGACGACAACAACGACGCCTGATGTCTTCGAGAGTGAAGGATCACGATATTATATCAAGGATCCCGATCTGGGATGTGACATTGCAATAACCTATGCGACTGCAGGGGACCCCCGGTCCCGCAGGGTCGCGTTCAGCAATAGGGGCGGGGTTGCTAATGCCTGTTATGTCGGTACGCTAGCAGCCAGCAACATTGACGTGAAGACAACTACACCGACAGATGACAAAAAAGGGATCATTGACTCATTCTTTCCCGGCCAGGCGGATATGGAGGTCACTGTTTTTACTACCGGCCTGACTCCGGGGGTCATCTACCGGGTTGGCAAAAACAACGAGACCAATAATAATACTGTTGCGCTTGAGACTGCAGCGCTTGATGCAATGAAGAATGCGGTCAATAATGAACAACCTTGGGGTGGCACCAATACGGGGCCGGCTATTCGGGAGTCGCAAAATTTCTTTCAGCAGGGTACCGCCCAGTATGCAACAAATCAGAGCAGAATAGACAAAGGTAACTATCTGAAAGACCCTTTTTACGAATACGGTGCTCTGCCGGCCACCTGTAAAAAGGTTTTTACCATCGTGATCTCAGACGGTGACTATAACTCTGGCGAAGACCCGGTTATCCCTGCTTATGACATGCGGCACAATGACCTGCGCTCTGAGGCAGCCATGCCGGGAACGCAGCGCGGTACTACCTATGCAATCTATGCTTTTGGTAATAGTGTGTCAGGTCGGCAGTCGATGATTACGACCGCCCTGTTTGGTGGATTTGATGATTTAGATAATAATAACTGGCCGTACCCTTTTACCGCGTTGCCTGGCAACAGCCTTACTACGAGTTACCCTCTTGCACAGTGCAATATCATCACCTCGGATTCCACATCATCCGTGGTTGTCTCAACGGGAAGCAAAAGTCTGACGGTTGGTACGGGTCTTTCCATTACAGTCGGTAAAGCGATCAATATTGCTTTCTATGACCCGGATACGGTCGGAATTGACTACAATACGTCGATGGTAGGTACGGTCTCGAGTTATAACAGCACGACCGGGGCCCTGGTTGTTAATATCTCCGCGGTGTCTGGTTCCGGTACGTATGCACTCTGGAGAACATTTACCACTGTCAGCTGGAATACAGCTTGCGGGGAATGGGATAAAAACAAGACTGGTCTGCCCTATAATTATTTTGAAGCCACCGACGGCTCAATCCTTCAGCGGGAACTCGCCAAGGCAATTACAGATATTCTGGGGCGTGTCTCCTCAGGTACAGCGGCATCGATTCTGGGAAATAATGATAACAATGGCGCTACCCTGCTTCAGGCCTTGTTTTTCCCGGAAAAACAGTTTGAGTCGACCACTAAGGCAAAGTGGCTTGGTGAGGTACAAGCCTTTTGGTATTACCTCGATCCGCGTCTTGCAAACATCACTATCAGGTCTGACTCGGTCCAGGATAATAAGCTTAAACTTTCAGAAGACCTTATTTCGGAATTTGTGTTTGATGGCTCCAATGTGAACGTTAATCTGTATGCTGATGCCAACGGTGATGGGGTCAAAGATAATCCCACAACTCCCACTGCAGTGACCAGTGTGGACGATGTTCAAGCGCTGTGGCGCGCCGGTTTGAGCCTTTTTAAACGGGATGCCTCTAGCAGAATAATCTACACCAATGACCCTGCCGTCACAACGACGGTAGGTAGTTTGATTGACTTCTCTACCTCTACCAGAGAGACCATGAAGAGTTATTTCGACTTGGGTACGACCGGTACAACTCTCAATACGGACGCTGATAATCTCATTAATTTTACAAGGGGGGTGCATGTCGCCGGGCTCCGTGACCGCCGGGTAACTATAACCGATACAACGGTCAGTCCTGCCGTACTCTATACAAATACCGTTTGGAAGCTGGGCGATATCATTAACTCGACACCAAAGATGCTCTCCAGTGGTCGTATCAACAGCTATGATCTTGAGTATGGCGACAGAACCTACGCTGATTTTTTAAATTCAAATTACTTCAATACCAACAATGGATCATCTGCCGCAACGTTTGAAGGGTATAAAAAACGAGGGGTTGCGTTTGTAGGAGCAAATGACGGAATGTTGCATGCCATCAAGCTTGGTGTTAACTCTTCCGGGACTACGGGATATGTTGCAGAGTTGAAAAACGCCGATGGTACCGCTGCCAGTGATCTTGGCAAGGAGTTGTGGGGCTTTATTCCCAAAAATACGCTGCCCTACCTGAAACACATGACTAACACTGCATACAAGCATCTCTATTATGTCGATTCTACTCCCCTGTTGGTTGATGCCAGTATTGGGGTCACAAAATATAACTCAGGTGGCACTGTTTTGACCTGTAACAGCGGTCTCAGTGGTACTGCCTATTTTGATTGTCCAAGAGTGACGACAAAGGCTACGGTGAGCGGCATACCAACAGTCAGCTACGATATTTCCAGTGATCCGGTCAGTGGTCTCTCCAAGGGCACCAGCTGGCGTACGGTACTTATTGGCAGCATGGGGCAGGGCGGTGCTTCTCGTGATTCGACGGCGACATGTACCGATTGTGTAAAGGCTCCCATTGCAGATCTTGGATATTCGTCCTATTTTGCTCTCGATGTCACGAAGCAGGATGCGCCTCAGTTGTTGTGGGAGTTTGCAACACCGCTATTGGGCTATAGCACCGTAGGGGCTGCCGTGGCCAGAGTTAAGGCTTCGACGGATACAGCTGCTATTCCTCGCAATGGTCGCTGGTTTGCCGTGCTTGCATCCGGTTTCAGTGGGCCGGTCATACCGGCTTCGCTGCAGATGAAGGCCATAACTGATCAACCCTTGAGGATATTTGTCCTTGACCTGAAAACCGGTGATGTGTTGAGAACCTTTTCCAGGGAAGCGGGCACCGCGCTTGCGGGCATGCCGGCTGGTACGCATACCCAGGTTGCTTCAATGCCTGATCTGGCATTTGGTGGTTCATTGAGTTTTGCAACCCTCGATACTGACCGGAAGACGCCAGCCAGTTCCGGTTATTATAGCGATGATGCTATTTATCTCGGGTATGTCAGGAAGGATACAACGTCCGCAGATGCGGCCCATGGACTGAACAAGTTCACGAAAGGTGGGGTTTTAAGAATCCTGACGGGAGATAACCCGGACCCCGCAACGTGGAAGGTATCCACAGTGATAGATGGTACGGGCCCGGTTACCAGTGCCGTAACGAAAATACAGAAAAAGGAAAATGTACCTGCGGATAGTGCTCTTTGGCTCTATTTCGGAACAGGGCGATATTTCTACAAGGATGGCGCAACGGTTGATGAGGACTATGGCGACAGCACCAGTAAACAGCAGCTTGAAGCCATGTACGGCATCAAGGAGCCTTGTTATAATACTGCAACCAACGATCTTAACCTTAGTCCTGATGCTACAACCGGAGTTTCAACATGTACATCATCGGTTACTTTGTCTACTCTTACTGATCAAACGACAACCATCAGCGCGGCTACCTTAATTACCAGTGGTTGGAAAGTATTGCTAAGTGGTGCCTCACCTGCCGATAATACCGCAACTCCACCAGTTCCAGCCTATAGTGCAAAACGAATCATAACCGATCCAGTATCATCTTCCACCGGGACTCTTTTCTTTACGGCGTTCAAGCCGACATCTGCCGTCTGTGGGTATGGCGGTGAAAGTTCTTTTTGGGCACTCAAATATGATAATGGCGGCGCACCACCGCCAAAGCTTAAAGGGCAGGCACTTATCCAGCTTTCAACCGGTTCTTTCCAGCAAATTGACTTGCCAACGGCCTTTACGCAGTCGCTGGGGCGTGAAACCACTTCATTCACCGGAGTTCCGCCAAAGGCACCACCTGCAATCACGTCAAATGCTGATCACTACCCCAGTAAGCGGGTACTGCATATAATGGAGCGTTGATAATGAAGAACAGGCCTGGATTTACCCTTATAGAAGTGCTCATAGTGATGGCTGTAATGGGAATTCTCCTGTCTATCACCTCGCTTGATTTCAATAACTGGATGAAGCGCTATCAAACGGAGGGACAGGCACGAGAGATTCATTCGGATGTGGCAAACTTTCGGTTAGGAGCCATGCAGAATAAGCAGCGCAGGGCGGTTATGCTCGGATCCAATATGCTAGAATTCAGGACATACTCGTCACCAGCAACACAGGCCGGCACTGTGGTATCAACTAAAAGTCTAAAATATGAAATACGTAAACTAGTCAGTGGTAGTTACAATGTCTTCGATATAAATGCCGACAGAATCGAGTTTGACGAACGGGGTTTCACGAACAACCTCATGACGATTGTGATGTTACCGATGAGAATTAATGCAGGAGATAACTGTCTGATTGTGCACACCGCTCGAACAAACTTAGGGAGAATGACAGATGCGTCAACTTGTACGGAACGATAACCACGGATTCACACTTATAGAATTCCTCGTCTCAATTGTTATTCTGATGGTTGGTTTGCTCGGCTTGCTACAGGTAGTAAATGTTTCGCTTAACTACAATTCTGAAAACAAAATGAGAAATGAGGCAATCACACTTGCTGATCAGTTGATGGCAACTCAGCGGATTTTGCCGTTCTCTGCCGTGCAGACGAAAAATAGCACCTGTAGCATAACTTATGGCGGAGTCAGATTTGCCAGGTACTCTGTCAACAGGGTGGTTACCTCAACAACAGCCACAACCAAGACAGTACAAATTAGTACGTCATGGCGTGTTAAAAATAAGAAAATGCAACATTTTCTTACATCTTTGATAACAGACATTCCTATGCTCAGTAATTAACCGGGAGTTCCTATGTTCAAATATCGTCATTCACAAGGCGGATTTACACTCATTGAGATGCTTGTCGTCATGAGTGTCTTTATTGTCATCTTGATGATCACCGCTAGCGCCTTTAACACCATAATCACCAAAACCAATATCGTTGCGCGGAGCGAAGAGAGCAATATTGAGGGGGTTATTGGTCTTGAGATGCTACGCCACGACCTTGAACAGACCGGTTTCGGCCTCTTTACCGAGATTGATAGCGAAATAGGCTCAATTACCTATCCTGAAGCCACAGGAACTCCTGCTTCAAATTACAATGACTCAAACAGTGTGCCACGCGCACTGGTTGTGGGGAGTGAAGTGGTAATCTCTGGTCTGACAAGCACCGCTGACTACCTTGTTATCAAAGCAACAACTGTTGGCAGAAGTGATACGGCGCAAAAATGGACATATGCAACCGATAGTGGAGTTCCAAAGATCTGGAACCGCAACGATTTTACAGCAGATAATGATAAAATGATTGTTTTGAAGCAGGAGGTTCGAAAGTCGGATAAGGCAATAGTCAGAACACTCAAGCAGAGCACAGCGGCAAATTTCGCCGTTTCTTACAGTCCAACAGGTGCTTTTCGCTGGGCAGCGGATGGGGATACAGCACCTGCCAAGTACGCCCCATCGACTAGTGAGATGCACTATTTTTATGGTCTGTTCAACAGCAGTACCATGGCGTTGACATTGACGGCGCCATTCAATCGCAGTGATTACTTTGTCGGTCGTCCCGCCGGAATTTCTGCCTCGTGCTCTCCCGACACAGGTGTGCTTTATAAGTCGGTACTGAACCATAATGCGACTTCTACTACAGTCGGAGGGACACAGACTGCAATCCCTCTGCTTGACTGTGTTGCCGATATGCAGGTGGTGCTAGGTTGGAATTCGGATGCGTCACCAGAAAAGTCGACAGCTGTGGATACCTATTCAGATGCCAGCGGAAGTGGTTTGAGCGGAATGATTACATCTCCCTCAATAATTCAAGGTTATATGGCTGATCCCACTGAGGTTCGTCGGCGTCTTCGTCTGGTAAAGGTTTACATACTGGCCCAAGATGGAGGCCGGGATCCCAATTTTCGTAACCCCTCGGGTTCATCCATTACGATCGGAGGGCCTGGCGATCCAAACCCCAAAACTGTACAACTGAATGACGGCACTAGCACGTCGGCAAATAAGGTTAATTACCGCTGGAAACTGCATCGCATTGTAGTTAGACCCAAGAACCTTTACTAAACACACAGGTCAGGTGAAATTATGAAAATCATCATGAATAATAGAGGTATAGCACTGGTTACGTCGTTGATGATGACTCTGATGTGCTTGGTTATCAGTATGGCACTGCTCTACAGTTTGACTCAAAATATCAAATCGAGTGCGTCGCAGAAGATCTACAGAAATGTTGTTGAAGCATCCTATGGTGGAACAGAGGTCTTCGTTAATGAGATTCTTCCGCAGTTGTTTACTTCAACGGCTACTACTACGACAATGAATGCGGCAAAATCTACTCTGTCAACAAGCTTAGGAGTCACCTTCAATACCACAACTAATAGTAGTGCTTGCTTAATACAAAAGCTAACTTTGAAACCATCTGATTGGACAAGCTGCACAAGTGGTACTGATATTAATCCTAAGAGTATTGTTGCGGCTCGCGACTTGGAATTTACACTCTCTGGTGCTTCAGGTGCCCAGTATAAGGTGTATTCTAAAATTGTAGACACTGTACCGGGTGCAGAGTATATAGATCCGAATGGCAAACCGCTTTTAACTGGTGGCGTGGTGGAGTCGGGATATGGTGGAGGCGGTGGATCAACTCCGGCACATTTTGTTTATCGCATTGAAGTTGTTGGTGAGCGTTCAGTTAATCAATCTGAGCAGGGTGCTGTCTCAGTTTTATATGAATTTTAATAAAATAACGAGGCAATATTGGCGAAGTAGGTAAACAACAAACTTAAAATCATCTGCTATATATATTTTAAATATAATTACATATAATTTGCTTGACAATGATAATATATGCTTTATATGTAAACCTAGTTCCATTTATTAGTAGGGATAGATATGAAGCCTAAAAATAAAGTTAAATCAATACGAGAGTCTCGGCTTTTAAGTAAAGCGGAGTTAGCGCGAAAAGCTGGTGTGTCTGCGCTGACGATAGATAGGGTTGAACGTGGTGAGTCGTGTCGACTTGAAACAATGCGTAAAGTTATTTTAGCTCTTGGTTTCACGCTAGATGAAAAAGAAAAAGTATTTCAGAATTGATAGTGATGGGAATGAGATATGATTCTTTTTAATAGGAAAAAAGAGGTTATTGGGATAGATATCGGATCCAGTTCTGTTAAGCTCGTTCAGCTTAAAGATCTTAAAGGCTCTTATCAGCTGCTGAATGCCGGAATTACCCCGCTTCCGCCGGAGGCAATTGTCGACAACACGCTTATGGATAGCTCTGCAATTGTTGGCGCGATTAAAAACCTCATCACGAGTCTCGGTATCAAGGTTAAAGACGTTGCCTGTTCTATTTCCGGCAATTCGGTTATTATAAGAAAAATTGTTCTTCCTACGATGCCTCTTGAAGAGCTTGAAGATCAAATAACTTGGGAAGCTGAGCAGTACATCCCTTTTGATATTAATGATGTAAATATGGATTTTCAAATTTTGTCCCAAGACAATATAGACCCATCTAAGATGAATGTCCTGTTGGTTGCCAGTAAAAAAGATATAATTAATGATTACGTTGCTGTTTTTAATGAATCTGACTTACATCTTTCCGTGGTTGACGTCGATTCGTTTGCAGTGCAGAATTCATTTGAAGTGAACCATGATGTTGGTGCAGAAGATGTTATTGCACTGATTAATATAGGTGCAAATGTAATGAACATCAATATTGTTAAAGGTGGTGTCACACTGTTTACCCGAGATGTGCAGATGGGAGGCAATCTGTACACGGAGGAAATTCAGAAGCAAATGGGTCTGAGTAGTATTGAAGCCGAGTCAATTAAAACATTGGCTGATGAGACTCGCAACTCAACTCTTTTGGAAGTTATCGGCAAAGTGAACGAAACTATAACTCAAGAGATTCGTCGTTCACTGGATTTCTATAATTCAACGGCTAATGATGAGCGCATCTCAAGAATTTTTGTAAGTGGTGGTGGATCTAAGGTATATATGTTGGTTGAATCAGTTTTTGAAAAAACCGGTTTACCTGTTGAGTTTATAAACCCATTTGCAAAACTAAAATACAATGAAAAAGATTTTGACCCTGAATACCTACAGGAAATCGGCCCGCTTATGGCAGTTACGGTCGGACTTGCTATCAGGAGGGTAGGGGACAAATGATAAAGATCAATCTGTTACCGGTCAGAGCTGCAAAAAAGAAGGAAACTGCAGTACAGCAGATTACTATATTCTGTGTAACTCTAGTTGTGGTGTTAGTTGTTATAGGTGCCATGTATGCTGTTAAACTAGGACAAATCTCTTCGACAAAGAACGACATTTCAGCGGCTAATACAAAAATCAATGAGTTAAAAATAAGAATTGGTAAGCTGGAAGAACTTAAAACACTTAAAGAGCAGGTTAAGAAAAAACTTGATGTGTTAGCCCAGTTGCGTAAAAACAAAACAGGTCCCGCTCAACGTCTTGCAACGCTGAGTGATATTACTCCTGAACAGCTTTGGTTGACTGTGTACGCAGAATCGGGAGACAATGTCAGGATCGCCGGTATTTCTTCGTCGGAAGATTTAATTGCACAGTTTATGCGCAGCATTCAGGCTTCTAATGATTTTACCGGTGTTGAATTGATAGTATCAGAACAAAAAGATTTAGCTGGCAGTAAGGTTAAAGCTTTTGAGTTGTCATGCCGACTAAAAGCAGGTGCTTCCGCTTCATCAGTTACTGCTGATAATTCCAAAAAATAGTTTCTTTCTTATTCGGGATGGTTTTGATATGGATCCTCAAGTAGAAAAAATACTTAAACTGCCAACAAAACAGAAGATTTTTATTCTGGTCGTCGTTGTTGTACTGGAAGCCGCCGCTCTTGTTTGGTTTCTGTATCTGCCAAAACATAATGAACTTGCTGGAATAAAGGTTGAGTTGAGCAAACTACAATCTGAGATTGACGACAAGACGCGAATAGCAAATAACTTACCTCGCTTACAAAAAGAATATGATCAGCTAAATGTAGAGTTAGTCCAAGCGCTGACAGAGTTGCCTAACTCAAAAGAAATTCCTTCATTACTTACAAGTATAACTGCCCTTGGGAAGAATGCTGGACTTGACTTCCTTGTATTTAGACCAAAAGCAGAAGTTGTTAAAGATTTTTATGCAGAAGTTCCGGTTGATATTGTGATTTCCGGGTCATATTTTAGTGTAGCTAATTTTTTCGCTGCCGTTTCCAACCTACCAAGGATTGTTAATATTACCAATGTGGCCTTTTCTGATATTAAAAATGTCAACAATAGGATGATGACGAAGGTGACCTGCCTCGCCACAACATTCCGATTC
>JAYTVV010000001.1:0-28569 GCA_043743795.1 Geobacteraceae bacterium | reverse complement strand
TGTGATAAGCAGCCAACGCACGATAGCCGGCTCGGTCTGTGCCCGGTCTTGTGTTCTTGATGTAGATGATAGCGGTGCTGACATGGTTACTCCCCCCTTGGCCCAAATGGAAAGTGGTAGTGCGTTAACAAATTATTTTCTGCTGAAACAATGAGAAGATAATTTCTAACGCACTAATCTGCATACCTTCTACTCCATTTTTGCAGAAGGTTTACGACTAGCAGCATCAGAAATGATGTCAGCAGCATTACACAGGCAATTGCCGTGGCGCCTCGATAGTCGAACTGCTCCAACTTGGTGATAATAAGCAGCGGAGTGATCTCTGAAACCATCGGCATATTTCCTGAAATGAAAATAATTGAACCGTATTCTCCCACTCCCCTCGCAAATGACAGAGCGAACCCGGTCAAGACGGATGGAAACAGTATCGGAAAGATAACGCGCGACAGTGTTTGCCAGCGACTTGCCCCAAGGCATACAGCAGCTTCCTCCAGCTCCACTTCGATTTCTTCAATTACCGGCTGAACCGTTCGTACGACAAAAGGGAGTCCGATGAAGGTCATAGCCAGCGTAATGCCGAGAGGTGTAAAAGCCACTTTGATACCAAGTGGTTCCAGGTAACGTCCAACCCACCCGTTTGATGAGTAGATCGTAGCCAGAGTGATACCGGCAACAGCCGTCGGCAGAGCAAAAGGAAGATCTACCAGGGCATCGACTATTTTACGTCCGGGAAATTTATAACGGACCAGCACCCACGCTACCAGTACTCCAAATATTGCATTAATTGATGCAGCAATAATGGCAGCACCAAAGGTCACTTTGTAGGATGCCAGCACCCGAGGTGCGCTGACAGTGGTAATAAACTCAGCCCAAGTGAGCCCCATTGTTCTGAATACCAGGGCCGACAGCGGAATAAGAACAATCACGCTCAGATAAAAAATCGTAAAGCCGAGGGTCATTCCAAAGCCTGGCAGGACATTGTTGTGGCGCTTAAATAGTTTCATGAATGTTTCCTGTGGTGCAGGTTATGTCGAGGGAGAGGATGAAGCTGACGTTCCATGCGGAATAGGTGGATGTCATTATCACACACTTCCTCTTGCTCGGGATCATGTTGAAACGGCATTGAAGATGCGGGGCAGCGTGAGCAGCCCCGCTTTTAGTAAGTAGAAGTTATTTTATTTTTCAGAAAATAACTTCGTTAACACACTTATCCTGTTTGTTAGGGCCTGTTTATTTTGCAGGTGCGTAGATCTGGTCGAATGTGCCACCGTCAGCAAAGTGCGTTTTCTGGGCCTTCTGCCAACCACCGAACACCTTATCGATCGTGTAGAGCTTTACCTTGGCCAGTTTAGTCGGGATTTTTGGATTGATCGGCCGATAGTAGTGCTTGGCAGCGATCTTCTGCCCTTCGTCGGTGTAGAGATAGTTCAGGTACGCTTCTGCAACTTTACGGGTTCCGCGCTTGTCAGCCACTTTATCAACAACGGTTACCGGCGGTTCGGCGAGGATACTTTCGGATGGGGTTACAACTTCAAACTTGCCCGGACCCAGCTCATTGATAGCAAGAAAGGCCTCGTTTTCCCAGGCAAGCAGGACATCACCAAGGTCGCGTTGAACAAAGGTATTCGTGGCTCCGCGAGCGCCTGAATCAAGCACCGGCACGTTCTTCAGAAGTTTGGTAACAAACTCTTTTGCTTTGGCATCGTTGCCACCCGGTTGATGCAGAGCGTAGGCCCACGCAGCAAGATAGTTCCAGCGGGCGCCACCGGAGGTTTTGGGATTAGGAGTGATAACTGACACACCCGGCTTGATAAGATCATCCCAGTTCTTGATTTTTTTCGGATTCCCTTTGCGTACAAGAAATACGATGGTCGAGGTGTAGGGTGCACTGTTGTGTGGCAGTTCTTTCTGCCACCCTGGTTTGATCAGGCCTTTCTCGGCAACAGCATCGATATCGTAGGCCAATGCGAGGGTAACAACATCAGCCTCCAGACCGTCGATAACCGCCCGAGCCTGCTTCCCGGAACCGCCGTGAGACTGCTTAATGATGACCTTTTGACCATTCTTTTTCTGCCACTGCTGGGCAAAAGAGTTGTTGATGTCGGTATATAACTCGCGGGTAGGGTCGTAGGAGACATTCAGCAGAGTGACGTCTGATGCAAGTGCTGCCGTTGACATGGAGAGTGCAAGAGCAAGTGCGGTGAGGGTTGTTGTGATTTTTGGGGATTTCATTTTTTATCCTTTTTTATTTAACTATAGGTTTAATAGATATTTCTGGCAAAAAAATGGATTGGCGAACAGACAGGTGAACAAACTCGCCGCCGATTTTTTTGGCAACTTCAGCAACCATTTTTAGGCGCGGAACACTCATCCTGCCGCCTGGAACCCGCAGACGTACGGTGTATAGATCCTTACCACGCTCCTTGATGAAGACGCCGGCTTTAAGATTACTCAGGTCAAGCTTTGTCTGTTTTTCTTCGGCCATCGGTATAACTCCAAGTAAGTGATGGGCGGATAGTGCCAAGTTTGATTTAACCTGTCAAGCATTATTTCTTTTATCTATAGATTTACTATATAATAACTTCTATTGACACTATCTGTACGTTTCCTGAACTTATTTTATAGGACTTTATGTCCGGTTTATCCGCATCGGCAAGCGAAATGATCAGATACGACACATCCGGCGTCAGCACAAGTTTGATATCCTCTTCAGAAGGTCTGGCCGGAGTTTCTAAGATACGGCAATCACTTTGTCAAAATCGCCGCTCATGCAGATAATGGATATTTTTTTCTTCTGCCATAACGGCCTCCTTTGTAGCTTCGGCTCCAGAAATGCAAAAAGAGGTCAAGGATTGAGAGCAGATTCACTCTTTCCTTGACCTCCGTTTTTTCTGGTCAGTCGCCGTACGATTTGGTATAGCCGCACTACCAAACTACAATTTGACTGTCGACACAAAGATTTAATGTCTATATATTTTATATTTATTAAACACTAGCCATTTACGACTATTTCGCAACAGGAAGCTTCTCCGCCTGCCAGTCGGCAAAAATCATCTGTGCAATATTCGGGTAGGCCAGTTTCTGCAACTTGCGATATGCATTGTAACTGCGACCGCCGGAATTGCAGTAAACAACAATCTGCTTGCCTTTGTCCAGCACACCCGAACCACTGGCAAAGATTTCAACCGGAATATTGATAGCACCCGGCACATGCCCTTCAGCAAACTCCTTGGCATCACGCACATCAACCACGGTAAGGGTTGCAGGCGCACTATCCAGCAACACCTTGACAACAACAGGCTTGATCATGCTGGTTTTCACGGTTTTATCATACTCTGGCCCAGCATAGATTGAGTACCCCTTCTCTTCCCAGACCGGCATCCCGTCAGCATAAACAGAGACATCCCGATAACCGTTCTCTAACGCAATTTTTGCCGACTTACCGCTCTTGCCACATTTGATGCCGTTGCAATAAAATACCAGCTTGGCGTCTTTTGACGTCGGCAGCAACGATGAGTCCTTCTCAAGCTTTGATAACGGTATGCTTACAGCGTTTTTAATATGGACTTCCTGATACTCTTCAACACTCCGGGCATCGACAACAACCAGTCCAGGGGTGTTCTGCTCCGTCAGAGCCTTAAGATCTTCACTGGAAAGTACCTTGTAAGAAACCTTTTCCTTATCAGCAGCAGAAGCTACAGAGATCCACAGACACAAAACCAACAGCACAACAAACCAAAAACGAAACAATTTCATAACAATCTCCTGTAGTACTAAAATTGGTGGGCACAGTTGGGATCGAACCAACGACCTGCCGATTAAGAGTCGGCTGCTCTACCAGCTAAGCTATGTGCCCATTTAAACTAAGATCCTACGCTAAAAGTAACAAGTTGCCCTATTTTACCTTAAGGGTGGAGCTAGTCCAGTAATTCCACCGGCAATCTTTCTTATAAATTCATGTTGTTATACGAATTATTGGTTTAATAAGTCAAATCGATTGATTTAATATAAGCGATAAGGCAAATTGATTTTTTCAATGTGAGGTACAGATGAATATAAAAAAACTGGAAATCTTTGTAGCGATTGCTACTACCGGCAGCTTTTCAAAAGGTGCAGAAATAGCCTGCATTTCACAATCAACAGCCAGTCAGCATATTGCAGCTCTGGAGGACACCTGTGGGGTTCAACTGCTTGACCGGACCGGACGGGGTGTTATACCGACTGAAGCAGGAAAGATACTGTTTGTACATGCGCAACAGGTTATCAAAGCATTGAAAGAAACCGAGCAGGCATTATTGCGGTTCCGGCAGGCAGACGGCGTCGAACTGGCTGTCGGCGGCAGCACAATACCCGGAACCTACCTGCTGCCAAAAGCGATTGCCGCCCTCCGGGCAGCAGCCCCCGGCATCACCGTTACAGCAGAAATTTGTGACAGTAGTGAGATACTTAAAAAGCTGGTTGAGGAACGTATCGAAATCGGAATTGTCGGTTCAAAAGCAGATGATAAGCTGTTCACATCCGAACCTTTCAGTCATGACGTGATTCTTCTGGTGGCACGAAAAGGGCACCGCTGGTGCGGACGCACAGATGTTCAACCAGCAGAGTTACTCACGGAACCCATAATAATGCGTGAGAAAGGTTCCGGAACGACAGCCGTGGTTGATACGGCGCTAAGGCTGTATGGGATTAAAACCGGGGACTTGATGGTGAGTGCAACATTATCAAGCAGCGAAGCAATAAAACAGGCGGTGTTGGCAGGGTGCGGTGTTGCGTTTATTTCTGAAATGGCTGTTCGTGAAGAGCTGAAACAGGGCAAATTAGTAGCATTAGCCTTACCTGGGCTTATTATTACCCGTCGTTTTTCAGTGGTTCGCAAAAAAGGGAGAACCCCGTCTCCCGCAGCGACAACATTTTTACATATGCTACGTCAATTAAAAACATAGATAGTCATTGATGGATAGTACACTTCCTGCGCCAGTGATATCTGTACAAACAACCACAAAAAATCAGATACAAAAATCCATTATCTTTGATTTTTGCTGACGAGCAACATCACTTCTTTCAACCATATCAGCCAACGTCGTAGATTCAAGTACAGAATCAATTGCTTTCTTAACATCACCCATCACCAGACGTATTCCGCAATACCCAGGATCGCCACACTCTTCGCAAACGGCCTTCACATTATCATTAAGACACTCAACCAGTGCAAATCCACCTTCGAGGATACTGACCACCTTGCCAATAGTAATTTTTTCAGGGGGCAGCGCCAACATGTAACCGCCACCCTTACCGATTTTACTCTTCAGCACACCACCTTTTCTCAGAGCAACAAGGATTGCTTCAAGAAACTTTTTAGGTATCTCTTCCTCTTTCGCTAATTCAGAAATCAGGACCAAGTTACCTGAATTATGCCCAGCAAGGTATCCAAGCGCTTTTAGGGCGTATTTTGTCTTTTTCGATATCATATCTATTAAAGATATAGATATAGAATGTTAATAATTGTGTCAAGGAATATTTTACATATTGGCAAATTACATAATATTATCGGGAATTATATGGCTATAGAAAGCAGCTTTTGCCCCTTATGCGATATTTCAACAGGATAGCGCCGTAGATAAATTGTTTCATATTTTGATTCATAATGTATTTCCTTGGTTTGGTCCAACGTGTAAGGCACACCAGCTCGGCGGGTGATTTTTCCCGCTTACCGGTGCTGCCGTTGGTTTAATATTTCTCTTATCGTGGTTTTCTAACTTGACGAAGCGCATGCTGTACGCATAACATGACATTCAGGAGGTGCGCCATGCAAAAATCTAGAATCAATCTTACTCTTGATGCCGACTTAATTGACTTTATCAAAGAATATGCCGAAACCCAGCGAACAACGGTTTCTGAAGTCTTTACCCAATTTGCTTTAAAGCTGAAGCGAGTTAAAGAGAATGACCCTACTGAAACAATACTTGCAGACCCTGATTTTTCTGATTCGCTTTTAAGCACAATTGAGCGAGTTAAATCAGGTACAGTCAGTTGGCTCAGTTATGATGAGGTTTTTAAATGAATTTTGTTTTTAGCGATGATTTTGCCGCTTCTCTAAAAAAACATAGTTCAATAAAAGAAGCTGTACGAAAAAAAGTGAATATGATCTGCGAAAGCCCTGTAACTCTGGGTGAACCGCTCAAAGGAAACTTTCGTGGCTTCTATAGTTGCCCCGTCAAACGCAATTTCCTGATTATTTTTCTTTACTGCGCAACTTGCCGAAAAAAGGGGGACGATGCCATCGTCCTCTGTGCAGATTGTCCTGACTGCCTTGACGATACCATCAAGTTTATTGCCCTTGGTCCCCACGATAAAGCCTATTGGGGGTGATTTTTATCTAAAGCTTCTTGAAATTGGGGAGTGTTTTAATGCATAAGCAAGTTGTAGTTTAACGTCGTGGGCAGTGAGCGGGGTTCACCGCTCCACCGGCCTTGTTAGGGCAAGATGTAGGTCGAGCATGTATAATCAGGTTTATTTTCAAACAGCACACTTTTTCGATAACAATCAGACATATATCCGGTCTTTATTCTCGTTGAATTTTCCAATCGACCAATTGCTTCTGTTTTTGGAATTTCTTCAATCTCTGCACATCCAAAAAGCCAAGCAGGACTTATTTTAAAATACCTCAGATCATTCTCTAAGATATTAACTTCAATCTGATCTTCAGACCAACCACAACGTACACCTAACGAATGTTTTCCGGGCAATAATATAAAAGAGACGTGTGTTTTTGAGAAAAGTCCGGAAACTTCTTCTCCATCAACTGTTGGCCAAAAACGCATCCCTCCACCAACGTAATTATAATTTCGCAGAATTGTTACATTGTTCCCGTCGCTTTCATGCTCAGGCAGAGCTTTTACTGGTCTCATATAGCTTGCGCACCCACTTAGAAACATGATGAGCATAAATATTGTCAACTTGAATCGTTTCATTTGTATGTTCCTTGTGCCCTAACGGCTTGAGGGTCTTTAGTGAAATATAGAGTGAACGGACGATGAAGTTAAATCAACATCAAAAGTCGCGTCAGGTTACAAAAAAGGGGCTACAGATTTAACTGTAACCCCTTGTTTTTTATGGTGCGCCTGGAGCGATTCGAACGCCCGACCTACGGATTCGTAGTCCGTTGCTCTATCCAGCTGAGCTACAAGCGCATTAAGAATTGGCTTTATACCTCAACAGACAGAATATATCAACTATTTTTTTGACTGATATTGCATCCCTTGTCGCCAATAAATTATTATCACTACCAAACCATGATGATTTCAGATATTCTCATAGGATATATTTTAAGCAGCCATTTTTATGAAGGACACTCGTTTATGGATCACTTTATTCTGGAAATCAGCGAAACCGATGTGAAGCGGGAACGTGAAAAATCGAGGGAACTTCGCAGAAGTCGCTGGTGGCAGAACCGTATTGCCCTGGGATGCTGCCACTATTGTAGCGGCAGGTTTCCCCCCGAAGAGTTGACTATGGACCACCTGGTCCCCGTATCGCGTGGCGGAAAGGCATCCCGGAATAATGTCGTCCCCGCTTGCAAGGAATGCAACAGTCGGAAGAAATATTTGCTGCCGATTGAGTGGGAAGAGTATTTAACAAAAAACGGGAGTCCAGCACCGGAGCCGATAAGTGAATGAATTGAAAAGCCGCTATAAAGTAGTCATCTACGACTGTGATGGCGTGATCCTTGATTCAATTGAATCAAACTATGTCTTTTACAACCGCGTCATGGGATTTCTTGGCAGACCAGAGATTAACCGGAACGATGATGATGCCAAACGCGTTCTTCACACCCATTCATTTAATGATGTGATGGAGTATTTTTTTACCGGAGATCCGCAGCGGGAAGAGGCATTCAGATTTGCCAAGACAATTCACTACCGCGATCTCATGCCGTACATGCGAATGGAGGACGGCTTCATCAGCACTCTTGACCAGCTGAAGGGCCATACGTCCCTAGCAATCTGCACTAACCGGGCAACATCAATGGATATGATTATTGATGATTTTGGACTGACCGGCTATTTCGAATACGTTATGACGGCGTCTCAGGTCACCCACCCAAAACCCCATCCGGAGCCGCTTCTTAAAGTACTTGACTTCTTTGAGGTGACTCCGAAAGAGGCTCTCTTTATCGGTGATGGAGAGGTGGACATGCAAGCCGCCAACAGCGCAGGGATTCCCTTCATTTCCTACAAGTCACATCTGCCTGGTCTGGCCCGCATCCAGCACCATACCGAGATCATTCGGCATGTTTTTTCCACTCCATAGCTTCGGCGATCAGCGTACCAGCTTTGACAGTTTTTTGAATTCATCCGTCCCGGCCACTTTCAACAACTGAAACACAACCGATTCCGTGCAGGTTGGAATCGCTCCGGCAAGAGTCATTGTTTGAATAGCCGTCTGCCAGTTCTGCTTACTGCGGCTCATAACGGCATCCGTGACAACATGGACAATGAAGCCGGCTTCACGGAGTTCAATAACCGTTTGCAGAACACAAACATGCGTTTCCATTCCGGTGATTACCACCTGTGTTCTGCCGGTTGATCGCAGAGTGTTGATAAATTCAGCGCTGCCGCAACAGCTGAAAGCCATTTTTTCATAACACGGAGCTGCGGCCGCCTTTTCCTTCAACTCCGGCAGTGTCGCCCCCAACCCTTTGACATACTGCTCTGTCACCAGAACTGGGATATTCAACTCCGCAGCACTCTCAAGCAGTATGCCGACGTTTTTCACAAGCGCCTTCAGCACCCGTTCATCCATCGCAACGCACAATTTCTCCTGCACATCAATCACTACCAGCACCGCTTTGTCACGTTCCAGAAAAAAACTGTCTTTGATTAACATAATCCCCCTCTCCGTTCTCTACATAACGTTATAAATCAGGCCATATCCGGCAGCAGCGACTAGCAGTGTACCGTAGACGCAGACAATAATCAATGCCGGCCCGGGGCAGAAAGCACACTCAGCATCTTTGGTGTCGTATCCATAACCGACCGCTATTACTATTGTTTGAGGGGATATAACTGTTACACCACACCATCAATCAACGGAGGCTCATTATGAAAGTAACCGCATGTAACGGCAGCCTACGTAAGGAAGGCAACACTTCACTGCTTATCGGGCAGGCTTTGGAAACACTAAAAAAAGAGGGGATCGAAACAGAGTCAGTCCAAGTGGGCGGTGAAAAACTGCATGGCTGCATCGCTTGTTACCAGTGCTTCGCTCGTAAAGACGCCCGCTGTGCCGTGGCAGATGACATCGCTAACAGCTGCATTGAGAAAATGTTGAATCCGACGGGATTATCATCGGCTCACCAACATACTTTGCCGCGTTTACTCAGGACGCTCCGTACACGTACAGAGCGTCCTGTGAGGCAATAGAACTACAGCAGTCCCTTTGCAGCTGCAAGCGCCGCACTGTAATCGGGCTCGCCGGTAACTTCCGGGACAATCTGGATATAGCGAATCGTGTTTGCGGCATCAACAACGAAAACGGCGCGGCTCAGCAGCAGCAATTCTTTGATCAGCACCCCATACCCAAGCCCGAAGGAACGTTCGCGATAGTCGGAAAGAGTGACTACCTTGTCAATTCCAGCCGCACCACACCAGCGTTTCTGGGCAAACGGAAGGTCAAGACTGACCGTCAGCACCACGATATTCCCCGGCAGTAAAGCGGCTTCCTGATTGAAACGGCGAGTTTCCGTATCGCAGACCGGGGTATCAAGCGACGGCACCGCGCTGATGATCTTTATTTTGTCTGAGTAGCTGGAAAGCGACACTGCAGCTAATCCATTGTCCACCACGACAAAGTCCGGGGCGGCGTCTCCCACCTTGAGTTCAGGCCCTATCAAGGTCATCGGGTTTCCCTTAAACGTAATGATTCCTGTTTTTTCACTCATGATCAATCCTCCTCGTCAATTTCTACCGTTTCAGGTAGATTACGGTTGCCTTCACCAGCGGCAGAACCATCCTTAAAAACACGTAAAAATTGCATTACCAATCGATAGGTTATTCCCCACAACACCGGTACATTGTCAACGGGAAGCCGGATGGCCGGCACTTCAAAACTCTTTTCAGCAAAAGCAACGTTGCACACCTGATGCCGTTCCGGATCACACAGATCGGAAAGCGTGACCCAGAACAGATCGCTCACCTCTTCGTTCAACACCGGTTTATAACGTAACCGGTCTACACCGAACAGGCAACACGAGACCCTCACCGGCAGATTTGCTCCGATTATATCAGAAAGCCGCCCCAGATAACGTCCCTGTTCAAGATCAATTCCGGTTTCTTCATAGGTTTCCCGGCAGGCCGCCTGACATTCCAGCTCACCATCTTCCAGCTTCCCGCCCGGAAACGCGATATGCCCTGACCATGGGTCAAGATCATGAGCAGCTCGCTGAATAAACAGGATTTCGAGCCCCTGAACATCCTGATGCAGTATCATAGCAACGGAAGCCCGCATTCGGTCACCAGACAGCACACCCGCCCCACCTTCCCGCCGCGCCAGACTCTCAGCAATGCGGTCAAATGACCACCCATACTTTTCAAAATCCCCACTCATACAACACATTTCCTTTTCTGGATTCTACCCCATCCTCTCCATATCAGGCACTATCGTCAAGCACAAATTACAACTCACGTGTTTGGCCATCGGCACAATATTTGCTTTCTTTACACGGTTTTGTCTCGGCAAAAAAATCAAAACAGGCTGTGACGCCGGCATTGCCTTACCGGGCGTATTTCTCGCTGTATCTGGTACTGCCGACCACGTTCAAAAACGAGCACAGAGATTCCCGCTATTTTAAGCACTATTCCAATGTGGTCAGCCTTTAAACTTTATTGTATCAAAAAGATAACACTTAATAATTCTCCAGGCGGATAAATTCAGCGCGATGTTTTCCGTAAAATCATTTTCAATACTGTTTTTCTACGCACTCCTCAGCTCTATCCCGGCTGCGGCAGCGGATAAGAACGGCTTCAGCTGGCCGATCTCCTGCATTCCCGGTATCGACTGCGCCGGCACTCATTTCCGTATCGGCTATCCGGATGTGGGCGGTATAGGGCTTTCCTTCGCCTGCGGCACACCCGGCTATCTTGGGCATCAGGGGACTGACATAGTCGTCTCATCGGTCGAGCAGGGTGTGCAGGCACTGGCTGCTGCAGACGGCGTCGTACGCTGGACGGCAGATGGACGATTCGACCGCTGCCCGAGTGACAGTGAACATGATTGCGATGAGCAGGAAAAAAGTGTATTACGGTCCGGAAGTGAAAAAGGTGCTACGCTGGGCTTTAATGCCGGCAACTTCGCCGTTATTGAACACACTCTCGGCGCCACCCGGTATCTGACACTGTATGCCCATCTCCGCAAAGGTTCCCTCGCAGTCATACCCGGTCAAAAGATTGTGCGAGGCCAGTATATTGGAGACGTTGCCAGCTCGGGAAATTCGCAGATCCCGCACCTTCATTTCGGCGTGTATAAAGCTGAAGGAACCAGGTATATTCCGGTCGATCCTTGGAAAGGCTCCTGCAACACCAGCAGTGACGGCTTGTGGCTTACGACGATTCCCTATCATTCAGACGACCTTCTGGCAGCGCATCCGGCAGTCGATCCAGCCAGCAGTTCTGAGGTATACCTGCAGACGATCCAGCGCAGCGTACCCAGGAAACGTATTTATTAGAACCACCACCTTATTTTGAGGTCTTTTTATGCTGATCCCGATTATAACCACATGCAAAGAGCCTGATTCAGTACCGCCACACGTCCTTGATCGCATGCTTGCCTGTGGCGAGGTACTCGCCTTCGAACGTTCTTCCGGATGGGTCATGGTCGGGCGCGACCCGATACGCGCCGCCAGAAGCTCATATCACGGATTTGAACGACGGCGCCCGGTGGCGTTTCGCTTGCACACATAGACAGCCTGATTAACATGCGCTGTTTTTCAACCTTTCGCCACCGGGCATCCATTGGTGACTCACGCCTGAGCAACACCGAAAAAGAGCAAAAATGCCTGAAATTTCAATCCTCATGCCGGTTCGTAACGAAGAACAGTATCTGCCGGCTGCATTGGACTCCCTGTATCGCCAGACATGTGACGATTGGGAGCTGATTGCGGTCGATGACGGCTCGCACGACCGCACCCCGATAATCCTTGCAGAAGCCGCTCGCAAAGATCGTCGCATAACTGTTATCAGACGTGAAGCTGGCGGACTGGTTGCTGCGCTCAATGCGGGACTCGCCGCCTGTCAGGCCCCGCTGATAGCACGAATGGATGGGGACGACATCTGCCACCCCCAACGCCTGGAACTGCAGGCAGAATATCTGTGCACCCACCCCGATACAGGGCTGGTGGCTTCCACCTTTCGCCATTTCCCGCGCACCGCTCTCAAGCAGGGCATGATTGACTACGAAATATGGCAGAACAGCCTGACAGATCATTCATCAGTCACCCGGGATCTGTTCGTAGAATCTCCGTTTGTCCATCCCTCGATTATGACGCGCCGAACAATTCTTGAACATCTGGGTGGATACCATGACAACGGCTGGCCCGAGGACTATGATCTCTGGCTGCGCATGGCGTCAACCGGGATACATTTTGCCCGATTGCCGCAAACGCTCCTGTTCTGGCGTGACCACCCCGAACGTGCTACCCGCACCATGAATGAATATGCCACCACCGCCTTTCGCGCCTGTAAATGTCACTACCTGCTGAAAGGATTCCTTATTAACGCCTCCAACATTGTTATCGCCGGGGCTGGACTGGAAGCACGGGCCTGGCAGCGCTTGCTTGCGACAGCAGGTGTGACGGTTTCCACCTGGCTGGATATCGATCCAAAAAGGATTGGAAGTATCTTGCACAATGCGCCGATACTATCACCCGCAGAGCTTGACCTGAATGGCAGAAAAATGATTGTAGCCATCGGCGTTCGCGGTACGCGCGAACAATTCCGGCGTGTGGCGGAAAAGCGTGGCTGGCAGGAAGGCGTGGACTTTGTGTGCGTCGCGTGATAAAAAATGGCGTATTCGACGTTGCAAAAGCTGTACATGAGAAGGAGATAAAGATGTTACCAAGCAAAGAAGAATTGGCTCTTACGATTGATGAAGCCGACTGGAGCTGTCTGCGCGCTCACTTGCATCGCGGGGGCCTGATTCTGGTTGATGACACCCTTGATCTGGCCGACACCGCGTATAAGGTTGCAGCTGATGACCTCGTCATTATTCAGGACCTCGTTGCCGCCGGCATGATTGGCAAGCCGTCAGACACAAAAATCCGTTCCTGGGAAGAAGACCGCCACAAAAAGTTCGCCATGCTTATTGTCAGTCCGTATGTACTGTTTCAGGAAAAAATGCCGACATTTCACTGATCCAGACTGGAGCCCGCAAGTGAATATAACACTTAACGATACTGAGGTACGTGTTTTAGGCAGCCTGATAGAAAAAGAGCTGACAACGCCGGAATATTACCCGCTGTCCCTCAACTCACTGACCAACGCCTGCAACCAGAAATCCAACCGTGACCCGGTGATGGCCCTGACGGAAGAAGATGTCGTGCGTGCACTTGATTCACTCCGCTTCAAACAGCTGGTAGTACTTTCGGCAGACGGCGGCCGCGTACCGAAATATCGCCATCTGCTGGCTGAAAAACTGGGGCTGGTGCCGCCAGAGCAGGCGATCATCTGCGAACTGCTGGTGCGCGGCCCGCAGACCGGCGGTGAGTTGCGTACACGGGGCGAACGGATGTATCCGTTTGGAGAATTGGCTGCGGTTGAAGAGGTCCTGCAGGAACTGATGGTACGCGAAAATCCGTTGGTAACCCTGATGGCACGGCAACCGGGAAGAAAGGAATGTCGCTACGCCCAGCTTTTTTCCGGAGTACCGGTTTCAGACGAGGAACCGGCACATTTGCCCCCTGAAGCTGCTCGTCAGCGGGTTATGGCAGAGAATGAGCGGATTTCAAAGCTGGAGGAAGAGGTCATTGCACTGAGGGCCGAACTGGCTGGGCTACAGCAGCAGATGGCAGCGTTTAAAGCGCAGTTTGAGTAGCTGGGTACTCTTTTTGTCCGGGGGGCATTTTCTGTAAAAAGCAGAGAAGGTCCCCTTCCCATCATTTCCTGTCGCACCGCGAAGATCCACCGCTGCCGGTGCGGTCACCATGCCCGCCACCTGACGAGCCTGCTTTCTTAAAGGCCTTCGGCGGTGCATTTTTAACCACAATCTGGCGATCACCAAGCTTGGCTCCATTCAGTAAATCAATCGCCTCTCTCGCTTCCTCATCGGTCGACATCCTGACGTACCCGCACCCTCTGGATGCGCCGGTGCCGGAATCAGTCACCAGATGTACCGATTCAACAGTGCCCACCACAGAAAAAAGCTTCCGCATTTCGTCCTCCGTAACCGTACCGGAGATCTGCCCCACATATACTTCAAAGCCCATATATCATTTCCTTTTTGTATACCCGAATCCACACAGCACGTATTCGCATATTACACCATTCGTTTCAGCTCATCCAGCAGGTTAAGCGCCTCAAGCGGAGTCAGGGTGGCGATGTTGAGCTTCTTCAGGCGCTGCCGCAGCTGGTCCTCACTGGTTTCAAACAGAGAAAACTGCGCTGCCGGCTCACGAACCGGTTTTTTACTGCTCTTGGCAAGACGCGGCGCACCTTCCTCATATTCACCACTCTCCAGATTGCGCAGGATTTCCTTCGCCCGTTCGATGACATCAGACGGCATACCGGCAAGGCGTGCAACCTGAATGCCGTAGGAATGGGACGCTCCGCCGGGGATAATCGTACGCAGGAAGATGACCTGGTCGTTCCACTCCCGCACCGCGACGGTGAAGTTTTTGATCCGTTCACGAGTGCTGGCCAGCTCCGTCAGTTCGTGGTAGTGAGTGGCAAAAAGGGTACGACTGCGGCAGGTGGGCGTGTCGTGGATATATTCCGCCACCGCCCATGCAATTGAGACACCGTCAAAGGTGGAGGTACCGCGACCGATTTCATCCATAATAATCAGGCTGCGGGGGGTTGCATTGCGAAGAATTCCGGCCGCCTCCATCATTTCCAGCATGAAGGTGGATTGGCCGCGGGCCAGGTTATCGCCTGCACCGACGCGGGTAAAAATGCGATCGGCAATACCGATACGTGCCTCCGCTGCCGGGACAAAGCTCCCGGCCTGTGCCATCAGGGTGATCAGCGCCACTTGACGCATATAGGTGGATTTACCGGCCATATTTGGGCCGGTGATCATCAGCAGCTGGTTGGTGTCGGCATCCAGCAGGGTGTCGTTCGGGACAAAGCGTTCTCCCAGTTTCATGGCTTCAATGACCGGGTGGCGGCCATCGCGGATATCAATAACATCCGAATCGTCAACCAGCGGCTTGCAGTAATTCCGCTCACCGGCGACTGTTGCCAGCGAGAGCAGTACATCCAGAACCGCAATGCCGTCTGCGGTTCGGGAAATCCGCTCGGCCTGACCGGCTACCAGTTCACGAATCTCCTGAAACAAAGTGAACTCCAGGCTGCAGATCCGCTCTTCAGCGCCCAGCACTTTTTCCTCATAGTTTTTCAACTCCTCGGTAATGTAGCGCTCGGCGTTGGCCAGGGTTTGGCGACGAATATAGTCGGAAGGAACATGTGCCAGATTGCTTTTTGTGACCTCGATCGAATAACCGAATACCCGGTTGTAGCGGATTTTAAGGGTCGATATGCCGGTACGGGTCCGTTCCTGCGCCTCCAGGCGGGCTATAAACCCCTTCCCCTCGCTGCTGATGGCGCGCAGTTCGTCCAGTTCATCATTGTAGCCCGGAGCGATGATTCCCCCTTCACGAAGCGAAAATGGCGGGGTATCAACAATCCCGCGTGACACCAGGAGACAGATATCTTCCAGCGGATCGATGGAGGTTGTCAGTGACTGCAGCAGGGCGGCCTGTATCCCCGCAAGACGGGTCAGCAGCGGCGGCAGGTTAACCAGTGAATCATGCAGCCCCCGCAGGTCGCGGCCGCCGGCACTTGCCATACCGATACGGCCATTAAGCCGCTCCAGGTCGGCAACATTTTTCAGCTGCGCCGCCAATTCCTCCCGTAAACGGGGCGATTCCAGTAATTCATCAACCGCATCCAGACGGTTCCTGATCGGCTCCAGCTCAATGAGCGGATAACTGAGCCATTGCTTTAACCGACGGGCACCCATGGCAGTGCCGGTACGATCCAGACATCCCAGCAATGAACCGGTGCGTTTCCCCTCCGCCATGCTCGCGGTAATTTCCAGGTTGCGACGAGTAGCAGGATCCAGGGCCAGGTGCTGACTACGCCGTGAGACAAGAATATCGCGAATATGCGGCAGTGCCGCTTTGCGGTTTTCACGCACATAATAAAGAGCAGCAGCAGCGGCCATTAGTGCCGTGGGGGCACCTTCCAGACCAAGTGCATCCGTTGATGCTGCACCGAAATGCCCGCACAGCAACGTCGCAGCATAGTCGCGATCATAGATCCAGGCGGGGGCCCGGGAAATTATCCGCTCGTTCAAAAATGAGCGCAGATCCTGTGGCAGCGTCTCGCGGTCAATGGCATCGGAGAGCAGGATCTCGCGGGGGTTAACCCCTACTGCCTCTGCCAGTGCAGCGGCTGTCCCGACCAACTCGGTCGCGCGGAACTCTCCGGTAGAAACGTCCAGCCAGGCACAGCCCCAATTACCATCTAACGCTTCGCACAGGGCCAGCAGATAATTATTTTCGTCCGGGACAAGACTCTCCGACTCGATTAAAAGACCGGGAGTGACAACCCGGACGACCTCGCGCCGGACTATCCCTTTGGTATGCTTTGGGTCTTCGACCTGCTCGCAGATGGCCACCTTGTAACCGGTTTCAATCAGCTTGGCAACGTAGGGTGCAGCCGAATGGTAGGGGATGCCGCAAAAAGGGATTTCATCCCCGCTTCCCTTGTTGCGTGAGGTCAGGGCGATATCCAGCACGCGGGAAGCAAGCAGGGCATCATCCAGAAACATTTCATAAAAGTCCCCCATGCGAAAAAAGAGGATAGCATCGGGATAGCCCGACTTGATCTCCAGGTATTGTCGCATCATGGGGGTTTGCTCTGCCATAGCAGGTACGCCTTTCGCGGGTGAAATAAGTGTCTGGTTGTAGCATACGGGGCCAGGCTTTTCAAGGCGGAGTGGTGTACGTTATTTGTAATCTGCCGCTTGCTCTTGCAAACATTCGTGTTAGAATAGCCGTTGCTATCTAATTTATCCAGGAGAGCCCCTCCCCAGACAATGAATTCACTTTCTCTGCGTAAAAAATTCATACTCGGCACTGCACTTCTGATTCTTCTGATCGGCGGTGCGCTCGGCCTTCTGGTGCAGCACGAGCTGCATTCACGCTTTGAGGACGAAGTTCTTAAGCGCGGTCTCTCTGTTGGCCGGTACCTTGCTGAAGCAGCTGAAATCCCCCTGATCACCGAGAACAAGTTCAGCCTTGAAATGCTTGTCAATGATTACCGGAAACTTGATAAGGATATCGAATATATTTTCGTCGTAACGCCCGACAACACCCTTGTCACACACACATTCGGCTCGTCAGTCCCTTCGCAACTGATCAGCGAAGCGATCAGGGCGACTCGAACCCGCGATCAGACAGCTACGTTTGAGGTAAAGGAAGGCCGGATTTATGATATTTCAACGCCCATTCAGGGCGGTTCTCTCGGGTCAATCCACGTAGGTCTGTATGGAGCGCTGATCGACCGGAACGTTGCGGGTGTATTGATGCGAATGCTGCCATTCGTGCTCGTCATTCTGATCGTCGGCATAGTCCTGGCGATCGTCTTTGCCTCTGCAATTACCCGCCCGATTGCGCTTCTGACCGATGCTGTCGAGCGTTTGAGCAAAGGTGAGCTCAACGAACCGATCACCATAACCTCTCACGATGAGATCGGGCATCTTGCGAGCGTGTTCAACGGTATGACCGACAAGCTCCGCACAACGACGGTTTCGCGTGAATATATGGAGAAACTGATCAACAGTATGAACGATGTACTGATTGTCATCGCTCCTGACGGCGTGATTCAAAGCGTAAACCGCGCTTATTGTGAGCTTTTCGGAGAACAGCCGGATGCCGTTGTGGGACGCCACCTGACCGAGTTTGACGAATCAGATGCGCCCTTATGCATGTTTTCGGCATTCTCACACGCCCTTGAACATGGCTCGATTCACGGCATTGAAAGTAATTGTTACACCGCCAGCGGAGAAATTGTGCCGATGCTTTATTCTCTGGCCGTTATGAAAGACGAGGAGGGGCACCCGCAGGCAATCATCTGCGCGGCACAGAATATCAGCAACCTGAAAAAAGTTCAGGAAGCACTTCAGCACAAACAGTACGAGATGGAAGAAATCAATCGGAATCTGGAGCAAATTGTTGCCTCGCGCACGGCAGAACTGGCGATAGGCAATGAAGGCTTACGGGCTGAGGTTGCCGAGCGTCAGAAAAAAACCGAGGAGTTGCGGGCAGCCCGCGATATCGCAGAGCTGGCCAATCGCTCCAAGTCCGAATTTCTGGCAAACATGAGCCATGAAATGCGGACCCCGCTCAATTCAATTATCGGTGGATCGGAATACCTCGACTCCGCCGGGTTAAACGCAGACCAGAAGCGGTGTCTCACAATGATACGCCATGCAGGAGATAGCCTGCTGGTGCTAATAAATGACCTGATCGATCTTTCCCGAATCGAAGCCGGCCAGCTCGAAATTATCAGCCGCCCCTTCAATCTGCAGCTCATCCTTGAGCGCGTCATTGAGATGGTCGGGCAGGATGTCGAACTTAAAAAGCTCAACCTCTCCCTGAGCAATGCCCCATCGATGCCCCAAGTTGTAAAAGGAGATCAGGTCAGGCTTCAGCAGGTTCTTGTCAATCTGGTTGCCAACGCAGTTAAATTTACCGAGCGCGGCGGATCTGTTGCCGTTTCAACATCATGTGCTCCGGCTGAACAGGATCAGATTCTGGTGACATTTGTTATCAGGGATACCGGCATTGGCATAGACACGAACAAACTTGATATGATATTTGACAGTTTTTCCCAGGCAGATACATCTATTACCCGTCGTTTTGGAGGAAGCGGACTCGGACTTGCCATAAGCCGAAAACTCGTGGAAGCGATGGGGGGCTCCATGCAGGTTGAAAGTGTTCCGGGAGTCGGAAGTTCCTTCAGTTTCACCATACCTTTTTTGGACGCACATGCTGAGCCGGAGCCCGTCAGCAAAGCGGTGAGCCATGAAACAGAGCGTTTCGCAGCAGCAGGACTGGATGTCCGGACAGGCAGTGGCAAGCGCGTGCTGCTGGTCGATGATTCACTTGAGAACCGGGAATTGATGCGGCTGCTTCTTCACTCATTCCCGCTGGAACTTGTTGAAGCGGGCAACGGCCAGGAAGCGCTTGATCTGTTTACAGCAGGCAGATTCGATCTGATCCTTATGGATATACAGATGCCGATTATGGACGGTTTCACCGCTACCCGCATGATGCGAAGACATGAAGAGCGCTCCGGCCTTCGAAGAACAACCATCATCGCCCTCACCGCTCACGCATACGAATCAGACATCCAGAAATGCATGGACGCCGGCTGTGATGACCATATAGCAAAACCTTTCAAAAAACGGACGTTGCTGGATTCTCTGGCACGCCATCTTCAGGGGATTCAACATGAATGAGAGTATTATCGTTGAGGTTGATAGTGAGGTGCAGTCAATTGTCCCGGAGTTCCTCGAAAACCGGAAAAGGGATTGTCTGCTGATTGTCAGCTTACTGGAAGCGGATTCATTCGGCGAAGTACGCATACTCGGCCACCGCATGAAAGGCGCAGGCGGCAGTTACGGCTTTGATACTATTTCTGAAATCGGTGAAGTGATCGAAGAAGCGGCTCTCGCCGCTGACAAAGAGACCATACGCAGCGAGATCGTGCGGCTCTCAGACTATCTGGAACGAGTGGTTGTCGTGTATATCTGACCGCTACTTAAGCCCGTACAGCTGACGATAGGTCGCCGCAGAAGCGTACACTTTTTTCACATAATCGCGGGTCTCCGAATAGGGAATACTCTCGATAAATTCATCCTTTTTCAGTCCTTTGAAGCTCTTTTTCCATCTTTCCAACGCTCCCGACCCGGCATTATATGCGGCGGCCATATAGACAACGTCACCATTATGCTCTTTCATCAGATCATTGAGGTGCTTCGTACCCAGACGAATGTTGTACTCCGGAACCGTCAGGCGCTGGGGATTAAAGTCTCCCTTTTCACGAGCGGTCAGCTTGGCCGTGGCAGGCATCATCTGCATCAGGCCAATCGCTCCGGCACCAGACTTGACGGCAGGGGCAAAACCGCTTTCTGCGCGGATCAGAGCGTACACCAGACCTTCTGACAAGCCGTTGAGCGCGGCATTCTGACTGACAAGATCCGAGTAGGCCAGCGGATATCCGGCAGTCCAGAGCGGCAAGGCTCCTTTTTCCCACACGACGGGACGGTTCTGCATAAAAAGAGATATCGCCGAGCCGTAATCCCGCATTTCGAGATATACCCTGGCAAGCGCAGGAAACTGTCCCTTCTTTTCGCCGTTCTTTTTGCGAGAGGCCGCCATCTCCACCCTCGCCTCTTCAAGCATCCCCAGTGAGGCCAACAGGCGCACCTTATCAAATCCGGCTGCCAACGGCAATTCAGCCTGAGCATCGCGACTGCCCAGCGACTCACGAGTATCTTTTACCCCCCTCTGTTCACGATACCAGGTGGCATAGAAACCGGCCGGAAATTCGTCAAGCAAGGTACGATAGTATGAAGCGGCAGCATCATCGCCGTTTTTCTCCAGCGCCCGGGCCAGCCAGTACAGTGCTTTCTCCCGCTGGCCTTCATCGGCAAGCAGCCCTTTAAAAACCGCCGCTGCGGCAGCATTTTCACCCGCCAGATAGCGGCACCAGCCGGAATCCCACACCGATTTGGCAATGGTTTTTGCTTCGGACGAAAGCGCAATTGCCTGATCAAACAGACGAGCCGCTTCAGCGTACTGTCCAAGGCTCCGCTTTAACCCGGCCGCTTCAATCAGTGCGTCATCGGCAAATTCCTGTTTTTTCCCTTCTCCCGCAAGTTCCAGATACTGAGCAAGTGCCCGTTCCTTGAAATCCTGTCGATCGAGAGATTTAGCCAGCCAGAACCGGGCTTCAGAGCGTATGCCGGGCACGGGACTGCCGGACGCCTTAAGGAATTGTTTCTCAGCCAGTTTGTACTGCCTCAAACGGTAGTTGGCAATACCGGTACGAAGGTCGATCCGGCTCGCCACTGCCGGGGACTGTGATGCGATCGGGATCATTTCCAGCGTTTTCAAGGAAGCACTGAATTCGTTCTGGGCGTAGAGAATGGAAGCCCGTTTCAGAAGTTCTTCCGTCGTGTATGGCGGAACTTTCACCTGTGGCTGTTCAAGTTGCTTGAGTCGTTCCTGTGATTTGGTAGCGAGAGGTGATGCCGGACTATTGAGCCAGATACTCCGGTATATCAGCAGTGCCCCCCCGTTATCGGTCAACTCTTCCCGACAGCGTGCCAGCTGAAAACTGGCATCGACGGAGTCACTGCCCGAAGGATATTTCTCTATATACGATTGATATGACTTAAGGGCTCCCTTGAAGTCTCTGGACTCATACAGAATATCCGCATAAAGCTTTTCTGAGCGGCGCAGCAGTTTTGAGGAGGGAAATGACAACGGAATTGAAGCGGCTTTACCGGATGCGGCGGAGTAACGTTTCAACTTCAGGAGCGCTTCTGCCTGAAAGAACACAGCATAATCAGCGATCACCGGCAGTTTTTGTTCCGCATCAGCCAGAAGCGTCGCAGCTTCTTCGAACTTGTCTGTGCGCAGCGCAGCCATTCCGCGGACAAAGGTCCGGTGCGTCTGATCCGAAGATTTCCCCGCTGACAGATAGGCGGCCCCAAAGTCCTTTTCCCGATACTGCGCAGCGGCACGATTCAAGTGATCATCGGCCAGATATGAAAGTGCGGGAATTGCTAACAGAGCAACACCGGCAAAAGCCAGTACAATTGGCCTGATGGAATATGACATGGGGGCTACCTCTCATGAGAAAGGCCGTGAGCTGTGCTGCTCAAGGCCGGGAAAGTGTGGATATGACCTGAATCAATATGGCTGGTGACACTGCAGCGTATGCCCGATGAAATCAGCTTATGGAGTCAGTTTTTTAAGAACCGTTTCAGCAAGCCTCTGAGCCAATTTTGTGCTGAGACGCGTTTTTGCAGAATTTATATCATTTCGGTCATGATCAAAATAGTACTCCATCGGAACAAAAGCTTCGAATGTCGGAACATCCTTGCCCGGTTCGTGCAGATAAATTCTTGACTTAACCTTCATCTCCGTTGAGCAGCAGCCGGACTTTTCGACGTATCCCCAGACATCACCCGATATATAGACCTGTTTGATCAGCCAGGCAGGCTCAACATCCTTCAGTTCCTCTTTCAGGATCAGAAAACGACGGACTTTTGTCTGTTTACGCCGGTCGTTCAGAATATCAACAAACTCGTCAAAAATCGGGTCGCCAATATCGGGCGGAACCAGCGTTGCATCAAACGGGACTATATAGATTGATTCCCGCTCCACCTGCGGGTCGAGCCCGGAGGAATCTTTTGTCGTCGGCGCCAGAGAACAGCCCGCCAGCAGCACAAAAGCGGCAAAAAAGAGCGCTATATTCCTCCCCGACTTCACAGATTCCTCCGAACCATTTCGTCGTGATAAAACTTTTGGTACAGGGTATCATAATCCCGGCTGCCGGGAGCCTTGTTACGAAGCTTCGCATTCACCGCTGCTTCAATGTCATCGACGGCACCGAAAAAGGCTTCCAGAGATTGCTTGACCCGCCTCAGCGCGCGGCTGTCATCAGATACGTCGGCCAGATCATCGCGCCAGATGCAGGTTATTATTTCGTGTGCAATCGTTGAAATACGGTCTTCTGATAACGACATAACCAACTCCTCACAGGACCAGCTTTCGTTCCTTCGCCAATTTATCCTTAACCATCTTCAGCATTCTGCGACGGTCAATAGTGGCAGCGCCACTTCCCATTGCATCAAGTGTTTCATCGAGCAATTTTTCCGCATCCCTTTCCAGCTTCTGCTCGGCGGCAAAGTTCTGAGAGATAGCCCGGATAATCCCCGTAACAACCGCCCCGCGCTCGCCACGCGGAGTTATCAGCTTTTCTGTCGCCAGATCACTGTACACCTTTTCCGCCAGTCCGCGGATCTGTTCCTCTTTTAGTCGCATGGCGCCTCAAATGAAAAAAGCCTGCTCTCCGGCAGACCTCATCTATGGGATGATTTTACTTTTTCCGGTGGAGATCAATAAGAGAAGCGAGCTTATTGTACTCAATACGGCTGGAATTGCAATCCATAATGGCCTTGTAAGGCTGCCATCCTGTAATTATATTATCGTAAATCAAGTTTATTATACAAAAAGGGCAACGCCTGAGCGTTACCCTTTTCCATCAGAACTTATATATATTCCCGTTACGGCCTTTTCTGTCTTTGTTCCTTGAACTCTTCCTTGAATTTATCCCTGCAGGCCTTGATATCATCATGATTTTTGGCGGCCTGAACGCAGCTTTTTTCCTCCTGATTACGGGCAATTCTCGCATCGATGCGTTTAAGGATATCGGTCCTGTTCTGTTCAAAATTAGGACCCGGACCTTTCTGTTGTGAAGAGCTGTCAACCGCAAATGCCGGTACAGCCAGGAACATCACAAAAACCGCCAAAATAATTTTTGTTTTCATAACTTCTCCTTTTCCAAAACTCTGATTGAGTGTGATTTGATCATGGCTTACATGGCTTTAACCTGAGTAAGTCACTTCATTTTTATTCTTGTGGCGGCATTACCGGCACTCATGTCAACACGGCTGCTTCCGGCCGCAATGACACCATTTCCCCACCCCAATCCATATATACCATAATATGCCCCGGAAACATTGCCCGGAATATTGCCCACTGCTACCATGTTGCCGACCCCGCCGCCATTATGCATGGCAGCACCGACAGCAGCATCTCCGGTCAGCGTCCCGAGACTGTCGATGATCATCCCTCCATGAGTAACAAACAGCTGCCCTTTCGTCGGTTTCTGGAGTGTTGTCACGCCCATCCCCATACCCCCGCCTTTTCCGGTGCCGAACATTGACATGTCCAACATGGCCGAAATAGTGCTGGAAGTAGCTCCTCCTGACGGCTGTGGTGCATCCGCAGCAGAATTATTTATCAATACTGACTGGCCGGCTGTCCCGGTAATACCTCCCTTGACATTGCCCCTCCCGAACAGCCCCGGAGCATCTGCAACAACGGAGAATACTCCTTGAGAGGTTGCATCAGCGGTGAAAACAAGTGGCTGACCCACCATATACTGGGCGACCTGAACAGGCCCGGTTGACAGCTCCTCGGCTTTACCAAATGTTCCGGTATACGGGTCCAAATGGCGATAGCGCACTTCGTAGGGGACAGCATCACCGGCAATGGTCTGATAAAAGTTTATCCATGACCCGGTAGGATGCATCGCCGTTGCAAGCTGTGCAGCAAATTCGGTTCCAGGCTGCATGGTTATTGTTCCCAGATCGACGGCACCGGTGTTAAGAGAAGTATCTTTATGAACCTTTACCCCCTTGACGATCGCGGTCTGCACGTTGCGACCCCGAAGAAGAATGTCATAGGTGGCGGTGGTGGCATTGCCGAACACCGGCAATGGATAGAGGCTGAATCTGCCACTGTTTTTGTCTACCCCTGTCCAGCGCCTGACGACGCGATAACCGGCACCGGCTTTTACCTGCTCGGCCTTGATGACAAAGCGCGATGTCGAAAGATTACCAAAACTCACGGTACCTTTTACAGCTCCAACGCTTCCCATGTCAAAGTAGCCCAACCGTGGCTTTATGATAAACTCTTTGGTTCCATTGGGCGAGACCTCTACAAGATCGTTGTTGAGGTTGAAATCAAGGGCCACCTTCACGCTGCTGCCGGAGGTTACCACAACAGGAGACTCGGGGATCAGCCTGATACCGTCATCGGCAGTCGGAATGCGAAGAGGATAATGGCCTGTATCGCCATTCAGAATCACCTCGTTATTGTAGGTGAGCCCCAGAGCCGATGCAGAAGCGGTCAGTGCATCCTCCGTGGAAGCCAGAAATATTCTGACTTGCTGATAGCGACCTTCGGGTAGATCCATGCCGGCAAACAACGCCGCACCGCTATTGGTATCCGCGTACATGACACCGTTTGACAGCTGAGCCAGATCTATGGTCTTCGGTGATGCTAAACTTACCTTGTGCCACCCGGCATTTTTGGCGGTACTGTAACTATCAAAGGCGGCACCGCTGCTCGTGTGGAAAGCGACGCCGGTAACAGTTACATACACATGCGAGTAATCCATGGACGGTGCATCGGTGATGTCAAGGCTGACCTTGCCGGTGGCCGGTGTTGCTGCAGTTGTGGATGACCCGCCGCATCCGCTCAAACTTACTGCTGCCGTGATCAAGAAAAAAGCCGTTACCAGTTTTCCTATACAATTTTTCATAACGTTCCTCCTGTTTGCCTGAGTTATTATGCTTTCTTACTGACTGCGACGAGAATCACTTGAGTCTGACTGTGGCAGCGGCGCTCCCCCCCTGTCTCATATCAATGCCGAGAGTTTTGCCGGAGACGACGTACCCATTGCCCCAGCCAAGTACATAGACCCCATATACTGCAGAGGCAACATTGCCCGGTATATTGTGAATCGATACGGGGTGTCCGACGCCACCTCCGGCGCTCATTGCTGCATTGACATTCGTGTTTCCGGTCAGTTCGCCAATGCTGTCGATGATCATTCCTCCGTGGGTGATAAATATCTGACCTTTCGCCGGGTAGCCGATGCTCCGGTTCCCCATTCCCATACCGGCACCGGTGCCGGTGCCCAGCAGCGCCATATCAAAAACACAGTTTATGCTCCCAGCCGTTGCTGCGGTGCTCATCTGCGGGTAGTTTGCCGCTGTCATTGCCAGGGGTACGGTTGCGCCAATGGTTCCCTGTACTCCTGAAAGCGCGGCACCCCTGTCATAAAAGTTCGGTGCATCGGCAACGACTGAAAAAGTTCCTTGAGACGTCGTATCCGACGTGAAGACAAGAGCCTGTCCCGGAGTATGCGCAGCAACCCGTATCGGTCCGGTTGACAGTTCTTCAGCTTTATCGAATATTCCGGTATACGGGTTCAAGTGACGATAGCGGACTTCATAGGGAACTGAATCCCCGGCAATGGTCTGATAAAAGTTCAACCATGAACCGGTCGGATGTATGGCAGTGGCAAGCAGGGCGGAAAACTCCCCGCCGGGCTGCATGGCTACTGTCCCCAGGTCAACTGATCCTGCAGCACGTGACGCACCCTTGTGAACTTTTACCCCCTTGATAATGGCGGTCTGCGCCTTCCGGCCACGCAGGAGAATGTCATAGGTTGCGGTCGTAGCATTGCCGAACACCGGCAAGGGATACAGATTGAACGCGCCGGTCGTTTTATCCACTGACGTTATCCTGCGTACGATCCGGTAGTTGCTGCCGCTCTTGACCTGTTCGGCCTTCACTTCGATTCCGGATGTGGAAATATTGGCAAAGCTGACCACCCCCTTAACCGCGCCAACCCGTGCCATGTCAAAAAATCCGATTCGCGGTTTGTAAATATATTCGGTTGCTCCGTTGGGCATTATCTTTACGATGTCATCGTTGAGGTTGAAGTCCAGTGCCAGGCGGATATTGCTGCCGCTGACTGCCGCAACCGGCGATTCCGGCAACACTTTAATACCCTCGTCAGTTGACGGAATACGCAGTGGGTAATGCGTCGTGTCACCGCTGAGCTGCACCTCGTTATTATATGTCAGCCCCATGATTGAACCGCTATAAGCGTCCTCGGTCGATGCAAGGAATATCCTGATCTGCTTGTAGCTGCCAACCGGCAGGGTCATACCGCTAAACAGTGAGGCATTACCGTTAAGGTCAGCGTACATGGTGCCGTTTGCAAGTTGCGCCAGATCAACGGTTTTAGGTGTGGCCAAGGTGGCGACCTGCCATCCAGCTCCCTTGCCGGAACTGTAATTCGAGAAACCGGCAGAGGCATCCGTATGAAAAGCAACAGCGGTGACTGTCACGTACACATGAGCATAGTCGATTGCCGGCGCATCGGTGATGTCAAGCGCGGCGACAACGGTTCCGGTGCCCCCCGTACCTACTCCTGCACTTTGATCCGAATCAGGACTGCATCCGGATATGACTGCAGCAGATACAAGGAATATCAGAACCGACCACCAGGCGGACCTTGTCAAAAATGACGGATGTGCTTTCATCTGCAGTTCTCCTTTACGTATTCATTCATATTCGAGCCATTATTTACAGAACTGACAGAATCGTTACCCACTCGCGCCGTTTCGGTAAAAGTATAGAGTCCGATGCGCAGACGCTGATCCTGAACGCGCCCCGCCCGCTGATCGTCCTCAATCAATGAGCTGATTGCCGGCACCAGGGCATCGCGAAGCGACAGCCATTGAGCCATAATAAGCGGGTGGAGGATCTCTATTGATTCCAGGGACAATTCATCGGCAAAGACAGCCTGTTCAAGGTGTCGGTTACCATCATGCATAACGTTGGCAACGGCCGCATCCAGATGATCGCCAACGTTTTCGCCCAGAAAACCGAGCATTTGCCGGGAATCACATCTTGGTACAAAATCAGAACGCGTGAGCGACACAACATCAAGCTCCTCATCATGCTGCGCCAACCCCAGTCGTACAAGCTCGTCAAGAATGCTGCGGTGGTGAATGTCACGGGTGATTGACTGGGCAAGAGCTTCGAAACTTGGCGCCCCCCCCTGACGGTTGAGTACACAGGGGACACCATCCTTGTCCCGCCAGGAGGAGTCTGTTGACCAACGAGCAAAAACTTCTGTCGCAAGCGGGGGTTTTACCGAATTTACCGGAGCTTTATACCTGGTTAAACGAGTGACCTCACGACGATTGATGCCCGTTGCAGTGCTGATCCGGCTCACTTTGCCATGCAGAGGTTCGCCCGGCTTCAGCGCCTCCGCCTCCTGAACAAAAGCTCTTTTCAGAACTTCTTCAACGACGGCAAACGTAATGCCACCCGCCAGGCACAACCTGGTAAGCGGTACCAGCAGCCGATTCAGTGACATCATCAGAGCCGAATCCTCAATATGGATGCCCTGGGCAACTTCATTTACTTCATCTGTATATGCCTGTGTCATGAAGAATCCAAACGCTGAAATAATATATGTGCATTTTGCACATTTATAAATTTATGTCAAATATTATTTAGTATTCCGTTTTGTTGGTTTGATAAGGGCACAGAAACGGGGCATTTTCAAATAGCCAAAGAATCAAATAGAGTAAGCATCCCCCACCAAAGGTGGGGGCTTTCAAAATCGTGACCCGCTCAAAGCGGTTTGTTCAAAAGATTATCTGACCACTGTTGGTGGTCATCCT